>NZ_JBFAOJ010000003.1:0-207482 GCF_040675205.1 Streptosporangium sp. NPDC049644
CGGTAAATCTTGTTGTTGTTTTATGTGATTGTTTTACAGATGTTTCATATCCCTATCGCGACGACTTAAACCAGACGTCTTTCGCAGCGGGCCTCAACCGAATGGCCATTCGGTTGAGGCCCTTCTTCGTTCTTCCGAAGGACGCGCTCGGCTTTCCCGACGCGTACTGTCGTAGTCAGGATCATCGGGGGAACGAAAGGATGAAGACGAAATGCGCCGATTGGCTCCGGCAGTGGCACTGGGAGCGGCCGCGCTCGTCGCGGTCGCGGGATGCGGTGCGCAGGGCACCGGCTCCCTCGGAAACGTCAAATTGGCCGCGGCCGACGCGGTGCAGCAGAGCGCGCAGAAGGCCGAGGAGGTCACCTCCTACTCCGCGGACCTGGTTCTCGACGCGAGCGGCGGCGAGAAGGGCGTGAGCAAGATCCAGGGCAGCATGCTCTACCAGAGCAAGCCCCGGCTGGCGACGGACATCAAGCTCGACACGGTCACCCTCGGCGGCCAGAACGTGCCCGGCGGGGCACGGGCCATTCTGTCGGGTGAGACGGTCTACGTGAAGTCCGAGCTTCTCAGCAGGTTCGCCGGCGCCACCAAGCCGTGGGTCAAGATGCCGCTCAGCGAGCTCGACGCCGAGGGGCAGGCCGGGGTCAGGCGGTTCATGGACCAGGCCCAGCAGTTCGACCTGGCCGGCACCGTCAAGCTGCTGACCGCCTCGAAGGACGTCAAGGCGGTCGGCACCGAAACGGTCGGCGGGGTCGACACCACCCACTACAGCGGCACCTTCCCGGTGGCCGAGGCCGCACAGCTGCTCGACCCGGCCAAGCGCGAGAAGCTCCAGGAGGAGTTCTCGCGGGTCAAGGACGTGAAGTTCGACCTCTGGGCCGATGCGCAGAGCCTGCCCCGCAAGGTCACGCTCGGCGGCTCCGAGCAGGATACGACGTTCAGCCTGACGGCGTTCTTCAAGGGCTTCAACGAGCCCGTCGAGATCACTGCGCCGCCCGCCGACCAGGTGGGCGACCTGCCCGAGCACCGCGGCGGAAACTGAGGTTCTCCCGAGATTCGCGCCCCCCGCCCGCACGGGCGGGGGGCGCGAGCCTTTTCCCGACGGCGGGGGCGGGACCGGCTTCCAGGACCGATTTGGCATTCGTGGACGGCAGGGCGTACGCTGTCAACGCCGAAGACCGCCGGTCGTCGTCAGGCCGCATGGCCTGATGACCTAAGGAGCCACGTCAGTGGACGGCCCGCGTAGGTGTGATGTGAGTTTTCATCTGGATTAACCTCCTTATGTGAGCCCCGTGCGCCTGCGCCGGGGCTTGTCTGTTTTTCATGGGCCCTTACCCCGGCGGCACATCTGGAAGGAGGCCCATGGCGAAGGCAGAAAAGGCAACGGCTGTCGCTGAGCTGAAGAGCAGCTTCGACGGCTCCAATGCTGCCGTTCTGACCGAATACCGCGGTCTCACCGTCGCCCAGCTCAAGCAGCTGCGCGTTTCTCTCGGTGAGAATGCGAAGTTCGCCGTGGTGAAGAACACGCTGACCAAGATCGCGGCCACCGAGGCCGGGTTCAACCAGCTCAACGACCTGCTCGCGGGTCCGTCGGCGATCGCGTTCGTCAACGGCGACGTGGTCGAGGCTGCCAAGAGTCTGCGTGACTTCGCCAAGGCCAATCCCCTCCTGGTCATCAAGGGCGGCGTCGTCGACGGCAAGTCGATGACGCCGGACGAGATCACCAAGCTTGCCGACCTCGAGTCGCGTGAGGTTCTCCTCGCGAAGCTGGCCGGTGCCATGAAGGCGAAGCAGGGCCACGCGGCCGCCGTCTTCAACGCGCTGCCCACCAACATGGCTCAGCTGGCCGAGGCACTGCGCGCCAAGCGCGAAGGCGCCGGCGAGTAGGTCCGCGCAGGCGGTCACAGGGGATTAACGCAACCGCGGTCCCAACTTTCCCAGTAGTCAGATCCGTATGGAGGAACCATCATGGCGAAGCTCAGCACCGACGAGCTGCTCGACGCTTTCAAGGAGATGACTCTCCTTGAGCTGTCCGACTTCGTGAAGCTCTTCGAGGAGACCTTCGACGTCAAGGCCGCCGCTCCGGTCGCCGTCGCCGCCGCTGCCGCCCCCGGTGCGGCCGCTGCCGAAGAGGTCGAGGAGCAGGACGAGTTCGACGTCGTCCTCGAGGCCGCCGGCGACAAGAAGATCCAGGTCATCAAGGAGATCCGCGCCCTGACGAGCCTGGGCCTCAAGGAGGCCAAGGACCTCGTTGACGGCGCTCCCAAGTCCGTCTTCGACGGCAAGGTCAACAAGGAGCAGGCCGAGAAGGCCAAGGCCGCCCTTGAGGGTGCCGGCGCGACGGTCACCGTCAAGTAGTTCGTCTTACCGGAAAGAGCGGGTCCACCTGGTGCCGGTGGCCCGCTCTTTTTGTGTTCGCCCTGTTGGACGCGATGTCTTATAACCGCGGCATAACGATCGGCGGAAGCTATTGGACCCTCTTCCAATTCGGTCGATCGCGGCTACGGTTGATGCAGTCGCAGGTTCTGTCGGCGAGGTCTCCGGCACGCCGCGGGACGGGCACGTCCCGCGGGCTCCTGAAGGGCGGCACGTGGGCGTAGAAGTCGTGGTGGAGGGTCTGACCAAGTCCTTCGGGAGGCAGGTAATCTGGGAGGACGTCACGCTGACGCTTCCCGCCGGCGAGATCTCCGTGCTGCTCGGCCCGTCCGGCACGGGCAAGTCCGTTTTCCTGAAGACCCTGGTGGGCCTGCTGAGGCCCGAACGCGGCCACATCTGGATCGACGGGCACGACCTCGCCAACTGCAGTGAGAACAAGCTCTACGAGCTCAGACGGCTGTTCGGCGTGCTGTTCCAGGACGGGGCGCTGTTCGGCTCGCTGAACCTCTACGACAACGTCGCCTTCCCGCTGCGCGAGCACACCAGGAAGAGCGAGACCGAGATCCGCCGCATCGTGATGGAGAAGATGGAGCTCGCCGGGCTGGCCGGAGCCGAAGGCAAGCTTCCCGGCGAGATCTCCGGTGGCATGCGCAAGCGCGCGGGCCTGGCCAGGGCACTGGTCCTCGACCCCGAGATCATCCTGTTCGACGAGCCCGACTCGGGCCTCGACCCGGTTCGCACGGCCTACATCAACCAGCTGATCGTGGATCTCAACGCGGAGACCGAGGCGACCTTCCTCATCGTCACCCACGACATCAACACCGCCCGTACGGTGCCCGACGACATCGGCCTGCTGTTCCGGCGTGAGCTGATCATGTTCGGGCCGAGGGAGATGCTGCTCTCCAGCGACGAGCCGGTGGTCCGGCAGTTCCTCAACGCCCGCAGGCACGGCCCGATCGGCATGACCGAGGAGAAGGACGTCTCCGAGCTGGAGGCCGAGGCCCAGATGGGGCACGACCCCGGCGGGCTGCCGCCGATCCCGCCGCAGCTGATGCCGAGCGAGAGCCGGATCCGCCGCACGCAGCGCCCGCCGGGTTCGTGGCTGGCCGCCAACGGGGTCATCCCGCCGCCCAACTCGTTCGTGGACGAGAGGGGCCGGAACTGGCTGGAGGAGTATCCCCGGCTGGTCACGGCGCACGTCCACGGCGCACGTTGACCGCGGGCGGGTAGCGGGCGTCCCGCCGTTCACCGCACGGAGCGAAACGCTGGGCGAAACGGCCCGAAGCAGGTGAGCAAAGGCTGGTATGCGGATCTGCGCGGCGGGTTATGATCCGGCGATCGGGGAGCATGCCGTCCCGGTGCGGGAAAGCCGCGCTCACCGGCTCGCGTTCCGCGGACCGTGCGATGGGAGAGAACGCATGGCAGTGCACGCCGCTCGCCCTCGCCGCCCCCGTCGCACGCCCAGGGGCGCGGCACCGGTGCTCGGAGTGCTGATCGCGATGCTGCTCGTCGCCGCGTTCTGGATCGGCACCGACCTGCGCGACGCCCAGGCGGCGGCGGACGACAGACAGGCGGCGACGCGGGCGGCGGGAGCGCACGCGGTGCATCTGCTCTCCGTCGGATACCGGAGCGTCGACGCCGACATCAAGCGAATCCTCGACGGTTCCACGGGTGAGGCCAGGGCCGAGTACGTCAGGACCGCCGCGGAGCGCCGGGAGAGCACGATCAAGGACAAGATCCTCCGTGCGGGCGCGCTGCGCGCCCTGGGGCTGGTCTCGCTGGCGGGGGACACGGCCCGGGTGATGGTGGTGGGCGACGAGGTGATCCGGTGGGACGGGAGTAAGAACGCTCCACGGGAGCAGTTCCACCGGTGGAACATGGAAGTGACCAGGGTCGGGGGAGCCTGGCTCGTGTCCAAGGCGGAGTTGGTGCCGTGACGCGCGTCTCCCGGTTGGCGGTCGGACTCATGGCCGTCGTGGCGCTCGCGCTCGCGGTGGTGATCTGGATCATGTTCACAGATCTCAGCAGGCTGCGCGCGGACGAGAGGGCGGGACAGGAGGCGCTCGCCGCGGCCAGGTCGGTCGCCTCCGACATGCTCTCCTATGACTATCGTACGATCGAACAGGATTTCGCAAGGGCGGGCGGCTACACGACCGGGGCGCTCAGCCTGCACTACAGGCAGCTGACCAGGGGGATGGCCGCGCAGGCCAGGGAGCAGAAAGCCGTGCAGCAGGCGACGGTGATCGGGGCGGGCGTGGAGTCGGTGGAGTCCGGCGACTCCGGCCGGGTCCAGGTGCTGCTGTTCATGAACATGAGCACCGTGAAGACCCCTCAGGGGGAGAAGGAACCGCGCCGCCAGGTCAGCCAGAACCGGGCCAGGTTCATCATGGTCAAGAAGGACTCTCGCTGGTTCGTCGCCGAGCTCTCCACACTGCTCGGAGACCCTCCGTCGCCATGATCGGCGCGTCGCTTCATTCAATTGTTAGTAAAGCCTTGGTTTGGGATGGGTCCGAGGTTGGGTACACCCGCCATGGCAGCGTCGATCGTCAGTCGAACCACAGGCTGACGTTCGAACCGCCGGGTGACTCAGCGTCAGCCGCACCAGGTCGGGCATCGTGTTGGATCCTGGGGTGTGCGCAGGTCACCCGGTGGGAAAACTCCCAGGGTCTCGGCTATTTCCCGGCCGAAATGTCAGCTCCCGGGCTTGACGTTTCGGCTCTGACGGGCGATGCTGCGACCAACGTGGAGCTTGCAGTGAGACTGAGGTGGACAGGTGTGTGCCGTTCGGCTACACTGCCCCTTTGCGCTGCCCTTTGACGACCCGCTTCTTTTGGTGCTCTGATGCATGGTCGTCTGGCGTGCGTGTAGTCAGTCCGCCGCGAGCCCTCGGAAGGACATCTGTTGGCAGCCTCGCGCAACGCCTTCGCCGTACCCGCCGGTCCCCGTCGTGTGTCTTTCGCACGAATCCAGGAGCCGCTCGAAGTTCCTGACCTTCTCGCCCTTCAGACCGAGTCCTTCGACTGGTTGCTCGGAAACGAGAAGTGGAAGGGGCGGGTCGAGGCGGCTCGCCAGGCCGGGCGCAAGGACGTTCCGGTCCAGTCGGGCCTCGAAGAGATCTTTGAGGAGATCAGTCCCATCGAGGACTTCTCCGGAACCATGTCCCTGTCGTTCCGGGACCACCGGTTCGAGCCGCCCAAGTACTCAGTCGATGAGTGCAAAGACAAGGACATGACCTACTCCGCCCCGATGTTCGTCACGGCGGAGTTCATCAATAACACCACTGGTGAGATCAAGAGCCAGACCGTGTTCATGGGCGACTTCCCGCTCATGACCGGCAAGGGCACATTCATCATCAACGGCACCGAGCGTGTCGTGGTCTCCCAGCTGGTCCGGTCCCCGGGTGTCTACTTCGACCGCAGCGTCGACAAGACCTCGGACAAGGACCTCTACGGATGCAAGGTGATTCCCTCCCGGGGCGCCTGGCTGGAATTCGAGATCGACAAGCGCGACAGCGTCGGTGTGCGCATCGACCGCAAGCGCAAGCAGGCCGTCACCGTGCTGCTCAAGGCGCTGGGCTGGACCAGCGAGCAGATCCTGGAGCGGTTCGGGCAGTACGAGTCCATGCGGGCGACCCTGGAGAAGGACCACACGGCCGGCCAGGACGACGCTCTGCTCGACATCTACCGCAAGCTGCGCCCGGGCGAGCCGCCGACCAAGGAGTCGGCGCAGACGCTGCTGGAGAACCTGTACTTCAACTCCAAGCGCTACGACCTGGCCAAGGTCGGCCGTTACAAGATCAACAAGAAGCTCGGGGTGGACAGCGAGATCACCCAGGGCACGCTCACCGAGGACGACATCGTCGCCACCATCGAGTACATCGTCCGGCTGCACGCCGGCGAGGTGTCGATGCCCGGCGCCAACGGTGAGATCGTCGTCGAGACCGACGACATCGACCACTTCGGCAACCGCCGCCTGCGCAGTGTGGGCGAGCTGATCCAGAACCAGGTCCGCCTGGGGCTGGCCCGTATGGAGCGCGTCGTCCGTGAGCGGATGACGACCCAGGACGTCGAGGCGATCACGCCGCAGACCCTGATCAACATCCGCCCGGTGGTGGCCTCGATCAAGGAGTTCTTCGGCACCTCCCAGCTGTCGCAGTTCATGGACCAGACCAACCCGTTGGCCGGGCTGACGCACAAGCGTCGTCTGTCCGCGCTGGGCCCCGGTGGTCTCTCCCGTGAGCGGGCCGGCTTCGAGGTCCGTGACGTGCACCCGTCCCACTACGGCCGGATGTGCCCGATCGAGACGCCGGAAGGGCCGAACATCGGCCTCATCGGCTCGCTGGCCTCCTTCGGCCGCATCAACGCCTTCGGCTTCGTCGAGACCCCGTACCGCAAGGTCGTCGACGGTCGGGTTACCGACCAGGTCGAGTACCTGACCGCGGACGAGGAGGACCGGTACGTCATCGCCCAGGCGAACACGCCGATCGGTCCTGACGGAACGTTCCTCGAGTCGAGGGTGCTCGTCCGCAGGAAGGGCGGGGAGTTCGAGTCCCTGCGCGCCAACGAGGTCGACTACATGGACGTCTCGGCACGCCAGATGGTGTCGGTGGCGACCGCGATGATCCCGTTCCTGGAGCACGACGACGCCAACCGCGCGCTCATGGGCTCCAACATGCAGCGCCAGTCGGTGCCGCTGCTCAAGAGCGAGGCGCCACTGGTAGGCACCGGCATGGAGTACCGTGCCGCGACCGACGCCGGTGACGTCATCACCGCCGAGAAGGCGGGCGTGGTCGAGGAGGTCTCCGCCGACTACGTCACGGTGATGAACGACGACGGCACCCGCACCACCTACCGTGTCGCCAAGTTCAAGCGCTCCAACCAGGGCACCTGCTTCAACCAGAAGCCGATCGTCGCCGAAGGCGACCGGATCGAGGTCAACCAGGTCGTCGCCGACGGTCCCTGCACCGACGACGGTGAGATGGCCCTGGGCAAGAACCTCCTGGTGGCGTTCATGCCGTGGGAGGGCCACAACTACGAGGACGCGATCATCCTCTCCCAGCGCCTGGTGCAGGACGACGTCCTGTCCTCGATCCACATCGAGGAGCACGAGGTCGACGCCCGCGACACCAAGCTGGGCCCCGAGGAGATCACCCGGGACATCCCGAACGTCTCCGAGGAGGTCCTGGCCGACCTCGACGAGCGTGGCATCATCCGCATCGGCGCCGAGGTCGTGCCCGGCGACATCCTCGTCGGCAAGGTCACCCCCAAGGGAGAGACCGAGCTGACCCCCGAGGAGCGGCTGCTGCGCGCGATCTTCGGCGAGAAGGCCCGCGAGGTCCGTGACACCTCGCTGAAGGTGCCGCACGGCGAGCAGGGCAAGGTCATCGGAGTGCGGGTGTTCAGCCGCGAGGAGGGCGACGAGCTTCCGCCGGGGGTCAACGAGCTGGTCCGCGTCTACGTGGCCCAGAAGCGTAAGATCACCGACGGTGACAAGCTGGCCGGCCGCCACGGCAACAAGGGTGTCATCTCCAAGATCCTGCCCGTGGAGGACATGCCGTTCCTGGAGGACGGCACGGCGGTCGACATCATCCTCAACCCGCTGGGCGTGCCCGGCCGGATGAACGTCGGCCAGGTCCTGGAGACCCACCTGGGGTGGATCGCGGCCAGAGGCTGGGACATCTCCGGTGTCCAGGAGGCCTGGGCCGAGCGGCTGCGCGACAAGGGTTTCGCGGAGGTCGACCCGCGCACCAACATGGCCACGCCGGTGTTCGACGGCGCCAACGAGGAAGAGATCGTCGGCCTGCTCGACAACACCCTGGTCAACCGGGACGGCGGGCGCATGGTCGGTGCGAACGGCAAGGCCCGGCTGTTCGACGGCCGCTCCGGCGAGCCGTTCCCGCACCCGATCTCGGTCGGCTACATCTACATCCTGAAGCTGCTCCACCTGGTCGACGACAAGATCCACGCCCGCTCGACCGGCCCGTACTCGATGATCACCCAGCAGCCGCTCGGCGGTAAGGCCCAGTTCGGTGGCCAGCGCTTCGGTGAGATGGAGGTCTGGGCACTGGAGGCCTACGGCGCCGCCTACGCCCTGCAGGAGCTGCTGACCATCAAGTCCGACGACGTTCTGGGCCGGGTGAAGGTCTACGAGGCGATCGTCAAGGGCGAGAACATCCCCGAGCCGGGCATCCCGGAGTCCTTCAAGGTGCTCATCAAGGAAATGCAGTCGCTGTGCCTGAACGTCGAGGTGCTCTCCAGCGACGGCATGTCCATCGAGATGCGCGACACCGACGAAGACGTCTTCCGCGCCGCGGAAGAACTCGGCATCGACCTGTCCCGGCGTGAGCCGAGCAGCGTCGAAGAGGTCTGATCTAGAAGCTGAGGAGGGGATTACAAGTGCTCGACGTCAACTTCTTCGACGAGCTTCGGATCGGCCTCGCGACCGCCGACGACATCCGCCAGTGGTCGCACGGCGAGGTGAAGAAGCCCGAAACCATCAACTACCGGACGCTCAAGCCCGAGAAGGACGGACTCTTCTGCGAGAAGATCTTCGGTCCGACCCGCGACTGGGAGTGCTACTGCGGTAAGTACAAGCGCGTCCGCTTCAAGGGCATCATCTGTGAGCGCTGTGGCGTCGAGGTGACCCGCGCCAAGGTGCGCCGTGAGCGGATGGGCCACATCGAGCTGGCCGCGCCCGTCACGCACATCTGGTACTTCAAGGGTGTCCCGTCCCGTCTGGGATACCTGCTCGACCTGGCCCCGAAGGACCTCGAGAAGGTCATCTACTTCGCGGCCTACATGATCACGCATGTCGACAAGGAAATGCGCGAGCGTGACCTGCCGTCGCTGGAGGCGAAGATCTCCGTCGAGCGGCAGCACGTCGAGCAGCGCCGTGACGCCGACATCGAGGCTCGCCAGCGCAAGCTGGAGACCGACCTGGCCGAGCTTGAGGCCGCCGGCGCCAAGGGCGACCAGCGCCGCAAGGTACGTGAGGGCGCCGAGCGCGAGATGCGGCAGCTGCGTGACCGGGCCCAGCGCGAGCTGGACCGGCTGGACGAGGTCTGGAGCCGCTTCAAGAACCTCAAGGTCCAGGACCTTGAGGGCGACGAGCTGCTCTACCGCGAGATGCGCGACCGCTTCGGCCGCTACTTCCGCGGCGGCATGGGCGCCCAGGCCATCCAGGAGCGTCTGACCAACTTCGACCTCGCTCTTGAGGCCGAGAACCTGCGCGAGACGATCCGCAGCGGCAAGGGCCAGAAGAAGGCCCGCGCGCTCAAGCGTCTCAAGGTCGTGTCGGCGTTCCTGAACACCCGCAACTCGCCCAACGGGATGGTCCTTGACTGCATCCCGGTCATTCCGCCGGACCTGCGCCCCATGGTGCAGCTCGACGGTGGCCGGTTCGCCACCTCGGACCTGAACGACCTGTACCGTCGCGTGATCAACCGGAACAACCGCCTCAAGCGGCTTCTCGACCTCGGTGCCCCCGAGATCATCGTGAACAACGAGAAGCGGATGCTCCAGGAGGCCGTCGACGCGCTGTTCGACAACGGCCGCCGCGGCCGCCCGGTCACCGGTCCCGGCAACCGCCCCCTGAAGTCCCTCAGCGACATGCTGAAGGGCAAGCAGGGCCGGTTCCGCCAGAACCTGCTGGGCAAGCGAGTCGACTACTCCGGCCGTTCGGTCATCGTCGTCGGCCCGCAGCTGAAGCTGCACCAGTGCGGTCTGCCCAAGCAGATGGCGCTGGAGCTCTTCAAGCCGTTCGTGATGAAGCGCCTGGTCGACCTGAACCACGCGCAGAACATCAAGTCGGCCAAGCGGATGGTCGAGCGTGCTCGCCCGGTCGTGTGGGACGTCCTCGAAGAGGTCATCACCGAGCACCCCGTGCTGCTCAACCGCGCGCCGACCCTGCACCGCCTGGGCATCCAGGCCTTCGAGCCGCAGCTGGTCGAGGGCAAGGCCATCCAGATCCACCCGCTCGTCTGCACCGCGTTCAACGCGGACTTCGACGGCGACCAGATGGCCGTGCACCTGCCGCTGTCCGCCGAGGCGCAGGCCGAGGCCCGCATCCTGATGCTGTCGACGAACAACATCCTGAAGCCGGCCGACGGCAAGCCCGTGACCATGCCCACCCAGGACATGATCATCGGCCTCTACTCGTTGACCACGATCAAGGACGAGGACGAGAACGGCGTCGGCCAGGGACGGGTCTTCGGCTCGGTGTCGGAGGCGCTGATGGCCTTCGACCGCCGGGAGCTCGACATCCAGTCGCCGATCCAGATCCGGATGCGGGGGGACGTCCCGCCGCCCCGCGGCTGGGCGGGCCCCGACGGCTGGGAGGCCGGTGACAGCTACCGCCTGGAGACCACTCTGGGCCGGTGCCTGTTCAACCAGACCCTGCCGGCGAACTACCCGTACGTGAACTCGCAGGTCGGCAAGAAGCAGCTGTCGGTCATCGTCAACGAGCTCGCCGAGAAGTACCCCAAGGTCGAGGTCGCGGCCGCGCTCGACGCCCTCAAGGACGCCGGTTTCTACTGGGCGACCAGGGCCGGTGTGACGATCTCCATCGAGGACGTCATCGCGCCGCCGAACAAGTCCGAGATCATGGAGACGTACGAGCGCCGGGCCGACAAGGTCCAGCGCGAGTACGAGCGTGGTCTGATCACGGACGAGGAGCGTCGTCAGGAGCTCATCGAGATCTGGACGCACGCGACCAGTGACGTGACCGACGACATGCAGAAGGCGTTCCCGAAGACCAACCCGGTCTGGATGATGGTCCAGTCGGGCGCCCGAGGAAACCTGATGCAGGTCCGGCAGATCTCCGGCATCCGTGGTCTGGTGTCCAACACCAAGGGCGAGACGATCCCGCGCCCGATCAAGGCCTCGTTCCGCGAGGGCCTGTCGGTGCTGGAGTACTTCATCTCCACCCACGGCCAGCGGAAGGGTCTGGCGGACACCGCGCTGCGGACCGCCGACTCGGGGTACCTGACCCGTCGTCTGGTGGACGTCGCGCAGGACGTCATCGTCCGCGAGATCGACTGCGGCACCGACCGAGCCGTCCCGCTGCACGTCGCCGACCGCGACTCTCAGGGCAACCTGGTCAAGGCGGAGAACGCCGAGAGCAACGTGCACGGCCGCATCCTCGCCGAGGACGTGGAGGTGGACGGCAAGATCATCGTGCCGGTGGGCGTCGACATCAACGACATCCACGTCACCGCCCTGGTCGAGGCCGGAGTGGAGACCGTCAGGACCCGCAGCGCTCTCGTCTGCGAGGCCAAGATCGGTGTCTGCGCCACCTGCTACGGCCGCTCGCTCGCGACCGGCAAGCTCGTGGACGTCGGCGAGGCGGTCGGCATCATCGCCGCCCAGTCGATCGGTGAGCCCGGCACCCAGCTGACGATGCGGACCTTCCACACCGGTGGTGTGGCGGGCGCCGACATCACCCACGGTCTGCCCCGTGTCCAGGAGCTCTTCGAGGCGCGCGTCCCCAAGGGCGTCGCCCCGATCAGCGAGGCCGAGGGCCGGGTCCGCGTCGACGAGACCGACAAGACCCGGAAGATCGTGATCGTCCCGGACGACGGTTCCGAGGAGGTCGCCTACCCGGTGTCGATGCGTTCGCGCATGCTGGTCTCCGACGGGCAGCGGGTCAAGGTCGGTCAGCAGCTGATCGCCGGTGCCGTCAACCCCAACGAGGTGCTGCGCATCCTCGGCCCCCGGGCCGTGCAGCTGCACCTCGTGGCGGAGGTCCAGCAGGTCTACCGCTCGCAGGGTGTGTCGATCCACGACAAGCACATCGAGATCATCGTGCGGCAGATGCTCAAGCGCGTGAACGTGCTGGAGTCCGGCGACGCCGACATGCTGCCCGGCGAGCTCGTCGAGCGGCCGCGCTTCGAGCGGATCAACCGCGAGTGCGTGGCGGAGGGCGGCACGCCGGCCTCCGGACGTCCGGTGCTGATGGGTATCACCAAGGCCTCGCTCGCCACCGAGTCCTGGCTGTCCGCGGCGTCCTTCCAGGAGACGACCCGAGTGCTCACCGACGCGGCGATCCACGCCAAGTCGGACTCGCTGCTCGGCCTCAAGGAGAACGTCATCATCGGAAAGCTCATCCCGGCCGGTACCGGCATGCCGCAGTACCGCAACATCCGGGTCGAGCCCACCGAGGAGGCCAAGGCCGCGATGTACACGGTCGGCGGCTACGACGGCTCCGCGGCGGACTACACCTTCGGTTCGGGCTCCGGTGAGGCCGTTCCGCTGGAGGAGTACGACTTCGGTCAGTACAACCGCTAAGTGATCGCAGACGGCGCCCGGTCCCCGGCAGGGGGCCGGGCGCCGTTGCCTTTCCACCGTGTTCACGTCCGTGACGGGTGGGTGTGGTCCTTTCTTGACCGGAATGTTGCGGCGAAAGCCGTACGTTAATGAAGAGAACGGCCGGAGAAGTGCTCTGCGACGGGTAAACTCGACGTGGACCCGAAAGCGGTCGGTCGGAAACCGGTCGTGGGAGTCATGACACGAATGCGGGCGCCCGGAGCGGTGCCCTACGGGTGCGGCCGTTTTGACGTGTTGCGCTCGGCTGGGTAGTCTTGCCCTTCGTGCTCATGTCTTCATGGGCCCTCATGCGTGTGCGTCGGACAGATTCCCGCTGGGAGTCGACAGGGGCGCCGCATGGCCTCCTCCACCGGACCGGCCTTGACCGGGTTGTGGCGTGACAAGTGCGCGACACGCCCGACCGCGTGGGTCGGAGGGGATGAAAGAACCGCAGGTCATGACACCGGCAGCACCTGCAAAATGCACGACATTCGATTAACCGGCTAGCACGAACGGAGACGCGGTGCCCACGATTCAGCAGCTGGTCCGCAAGGGCCGCCAGGACAAGGTCACCAAGACCAAGACCCCGGCGCTCAAGGCCAGCCCTCAGCGACGCGGCACCTGCATGCGCGTTTACACCACGACCCCCAAGAAGCCGAACTCCGCCCTCCGCAAGGTCGCGCGTGTCCGGCTCACCAACGGTATCGAGGTCACGGCCTACATCCCCGGTGTCGGTCACAACCTCCAGGAGCACTCCATCGTGCTCGTCCGCGGTGGTCGTGTGAAGGACCTGCCGGGTGTTCGCTACAAGATCATCCGTGGTTCGCTCGACACCCAGGGTGTCCGTAACCGCAAGCAGGCCCGTAGCCGTTACGGCGCGAAGAAGGAGAAGTAAGAATGCCTCGCAAGGGTTCTCCTGGCCGTCGTCAGCTCATGGCTGACCCGGTTCACAACTCGCCCCTGGTCACCGCGCTCATCAACAAGGTGCTCCTGGACGGCAAGCGGTCCATCGCTCAGTCCATCGTGTACGGCGCCCTCGAAGGTGCCAAGGAGAAGACCGGCAACGACCCGGTCGTCACCCTGAAGCGCGCGCTGGACAACGTCAAGCCCACCCTTGAGGTCCGCAGCCGCCGTGTCGGTGGCGCGACCTACCAGGTCCCGGTCGAGGTGCGCGCCGCGCGCAGCACCACTCTGGCCCTGCGCTGGCTGGTGCAGTACTCCCGGGCCCGCCGCGAGAAGACCATGACCGAGCGCCTCATGAACGAACTGCTCGATGCCAGCAACGGCCTCGGCGCAAGCGTCAAGAAGCGTGAGGACACCCACAAGATGGCCGAGTCCAACAAGGCCTTCGCCCACTACCGCTGGTAACAGCGGCTTCGACGAGACGACGAGGACGCGAGAGAAGTGGCCACCACGACCGCTCTTGACCTGGCCAAGGTCCGCAACATCGGGATCATGGCTCACATCGACGCGGGCAAGACCACGACGACTGAGCGCATCCTGTTCTACACCGGTATCAACTACAAGATCGGTGAGGTCCACGAGGGCGCAGCCACGATGGACTGGATGGAGCAGGAGCAGGAGCGTGGTATTACCATCACCTCCGCTGCTACGACCTGCGAGTGGCTTGGCCACACGATCAACATCATCGACACGCCGGGTCACGTGGACTTCACGATCGAGGTGGAGCGCTCGCTCCGCGTCCTCGACGGTGCCGTCGCCGTGTTCGACGGCGTTGCGGGCGTCGAGCCCCAGTCCGAAACGGTGTGGCGTCAGGCCGACCGTTACGAAGTTCCCAGGATCTGCTTCGTCAACAAGCTGGACCGGGTCGGCGCGGAGTTCCACCGCTGCGTCGACATGATGATCAGCCGCCTGAACGCGACCCCCGCGGTCCTTCAGCTTCCCTGGGGCGTCGAGGCCGACTTCAAGGGCGTCATCGACCTGGTCAAGATGAAGGGTCTGCTCTGGAGCGCCGAGGCGGCCAAGGGCGAGATGTACGAGACCGTCGACATCCCGGCCGAGCACGCCGAGGCCGCTCGCGAGTGGCGTGACAAGCTGGTCGAGACGGTCGCCGAGAACGACGACGAGCTGATGGAGCTCTTCCTGGAGGGCGTCGAGCCCACCGAGGAGCAGCTGGTCGCGGCCATCCGCCGCGCGACGCTGAGCAGCGCCATCAACCCGGTCCTGACCGGCACCGCGTTCAAGAACAAGGGCATTCAGCCCCTGCTCGACGCGATCGTCGCCTACCTTCCCGCCCCGACCGACATCCCGGCCTTCAAGGGCCACGCGGTCGGCAAGGAAGACGAGATCATCGAGCGCCACGCGGATGTGAACGAGCCGTTCTCCGCGCTGGCATTCAAGATCATGAGCGACCAGCACCTGGGCCGTCTCACCTACATCCGCATCTACTCGGGCACGCTCGAGACCGGCACCGCCGTGGTCAACGCGGTGAAGGGCCGTAAGGAGCGGATCGGCAAGATCTACCAGATGCACGCCAACAAGCGCGAGGAGCGCGGGTCGGCCGTCGCCGGTCAGATCGTCGCCGTCATGGGCCTGAAGGACACCACCACCGGTGACACCCTGGCCGACCCGGCTCACCCCGTGGTCCTGGAGTCGATGAACTTCCCGGCGCCGGTCATCAGCGTCGCCATCGAGCCCAAGACCAAGGGCGACCAGGAGAAGCTGGGCACCGCGATCCAGCGTCTGGCCGAGGAGGACCCGTCCTTCCAGGTCCGTCGTGACGAGGAGACCGGGCAGACGGTCATCTGGGGTATGGGCGAGCTCCACCTGGAGATCCTCGTCGACCGGATGCGCCGCGAGTTCAAGGTCGAGGCCAACATCGGCCGGCCTCAGGTGGCCTACCGGGAGACCATCCGCCGCAAGGTGGAGAAGGTCGACTACGTCCACAAGAAGCAGACCGGTGGTTCCGGCCAGTTCGCCAAGGTCATCATCGACATTGAGCCGCTGGGCGAGGGCAACGACGGTTACGAGTTCGAGAACAAGGTCTCCGGTGGCCGCATCCCGAGGGAGTACATCCCCTCGGTCGACGCGGGCGCCCAGGAGGCGGCCGAGTTCGGTGTTCTCGCCGGCTACCCCATGGTCGGGGTCAAGGTCACCCTGCAGGACGGTGCCTACCACGAGGTGGACTCGTCCGAAATGGCCTTCAAGATCGCCGGTTCGATGGCCTTCAAGGAGGCCGCGCGCAAGGCGGACGCCGTAATCCTGGAGCCGATGATGGCCGTCGAGGTCACCACGCCCGAGGACTACATGGGTGACGTCATCGGTGACCTCAACGGTCGTCGCGGACAGATCCAGGCGATGGACGAGCGCTCCGGCGCCCGGATCGTCAAGGCGCTCGTGCCGCTCTCTGAGATGTTCGGCTACGTGGGAGACCTCCGTAGCAAGACGCAGGGACGCGCGAGCTACAGCATGCAGTTCGACTCCTACGCGGAAGTGCCCGCGCACATCGCCAAGGAGATCGTCGCGAAGGTGCGGGGCGAGTAGCCCAGCACTCATTTCGGTGCGGGTGGCGAGGAGATCGTCGCCCCGTTACCGGAGGGGTGCGGGGCGAGTAGCCCAGCACTCATTTCGGTGCGGGTGGCGAGGAGATCGTCGCCCCGTTACCGGAGGGGTGCGGGGCGAGTAGCCCAAGCACTCACTTTGGTACGGGTGGCGGGGAGACTCGCCGCCCGTTGCCGGGGGTGCGGGGCGAGAGCTTTCTCGCGGGCCGGTTCCGACAGGGGCCGGTCTCCCCGAACCCGAATATGAAGACGCAAGTCACGTCAGAATCTCTAAGGAGAGAGCAGTGGCCAAGGCCAAGTTCGAGCGGACCAAGCCGCACGTAAACATCGGCACCATTGGGCACATCGACCACGGCAAGACCACTCTGACCGCGGCGATCACCAAGGTGCTCCACGAGCGTTTCCCGAACCTCAACGAGGCGACCCCGTTCGACAAGATCGACAAGGCGCCCGAGGAGAAGGCTCGTGGTATCACGATCTCCATCGCGCACGTCGAGTACCAGACGGAGAAGCGCCACTACGCCCACGTGGACTGCCCCGGTCACGCCGACTACGTGAAGAACATGATCACCGGTGCGGCTCAGATGGACGGTGCGATCCTCGTGGTCGCCGCCACCGACGGCCCGATGCCGCAGACGAAGGAGCACGTCCTCCTGGCCCGCCAGGTCGGCGTCCCCTACATCGTCGTGGCCCTCAACAAGTCCGACATGGTGGACGACGAGGAGATCCTGGAGCTCGTCGAGCTTGAGGTCCGCGAGCTCCTCTCGGCTCAGGAGTTCCCTGGCGACGACCTGCCGGTCGTCCGCGTCTCGGCGCTGAAGGCGCTTGAGGGCGACGCCAAGTGGGGCGACTCGATCATCGAGCTCATGACCGCGGTGGACGAGAACGTCCCCGAGCCGGTCCGTGAGACCGACAAGCCGTTCCTGATGCCGGTCGAGGACGTCTTCTCGATCACCGGTCGCGGCACGGTCGTCACCGGCCGTATCGAGCGCGGTATCGTCAAGGTCAGCGAGACCGTCGACATCATCGGCATCAAGGAGACCAAGACCACCACCACGGTCACCGGTGTCGAGATGTTCCGCAAGCTCCTCGACGAGGGCCAGGCGGGTGACAACGTCGGTCTGCTCCTGCGCGGCATCAAGCGCGAGGACGTCGAGCGCGGCCAGTGCATCATCAAGCCGGGCACGACCACCCCGCACACCGAGTTCGAGGCCCAGGTCTACATCCTGAGCAAGGACGAGGGCGGCCGCCACACGCCGTTCTTCAACAACTACCGCCCGCAGTTCTACTTCCGTACGACTGACGTGACCGGCGTGGTGAACCTCCCCGAGGGCACCGAGATGGTCATGCCGGGCGACAACACCGAGATGAGCGTCGCGCTCATCCAGCCCATCGCGATGGAGGACGGTCTCAAGTTCGCCATCCGTGAGGGTGGCCGCACCGTCGGTGCGGGTCGAGTGACCAAGATCATCAAGTAGTACGATCGCGGAGTGGCGGTCGGCCCTCGACGAAAGGGCCGGCCGCTTCCCCACGAGGGGCCCGCGCCGCAGGGCGCGGACCCCGGCAGGACCCCACGAACCGTGATCTCGCAGTTGGTTCGGCCGAACGATGACCGAAGTAACTGCCAGATCACGGAAGAAAGCGCGGACTCACAGCGTCTGCTACGTGGGGCATGTGCGGAGAACGTCGCCCCAGGGCGAGGTGGGCTCCGCGCAACATGGAGGGGACGTCCGAGACGGACCCGGCCATGACACAGCGGCAACAGGCCGCACGTAACTTTTTCAGACGACAGTGAAGGACACCGAGGCCATTATGGCGGGACAGAAGATCCGCATTCGGCTCAAGGCCTATGACCACGAGGTCATCGACGTCTCGGCCAAGAAGATCGTCGAGACGGTGACAAGGACTGGCGCCAAGGTCGCGGGCCCGGTGCCGCTGCCGACCGAGAAGAACGTGTACTGCGTCATCCGCTCGCCGCACAAGTACAAGGACAGTCGCGAGCACTTTGAGATGCGCACGCACAAGCGGCTGATTGACATCATCGACCCGACGCCGAAGACGGTCGACTCGCTCATGCGACTCGACCTTCCCGCCGGCGTTGACATCTCGATCAAGCTCTGAGGGAACGCACTGACATGGCTAAGCAGATCAAGGGCGTCCTGGGCAAGAAGCTCGGCATGACCCAGGTCTTCGACGCGGACAACCGGATGGTCCCGGTGACCGTCGTCGAGGCCGGTCCGTGTGTCGTGACCCGCGTCCGCACCGCTGAGAAGGACGGCTACACCGCCATCCAGCTGGGCTTCGGACAGGTCGACCCGCGGAAGGTCAACAAGCCGCTCGGCGACTACCTGCGCAAGCACGACATCACCCCGCGCCGTTACTTCGCGGAGATCCGCACTGACGACGTGAGCGAGTACACCCTGGGCCAGGAGCTCTCGGCCGACACCTTCGAGGCCGGCCAGTACGTCGACGTGACGGGCAAGAGCAAGGGCAAGGGTTACGCGGGTGTCATGAAGCGGCACGGCTTCAAGGGCCTGGGCGCCTCGCACGGTACGCAGCGCAAGCACCGCTCGCCGGGTTCCATCGGTGGCTGCGCCACCCCGGGCCGCGTCTTCAAGGGTGTGCGCATGGCCGGCCGGATGGGCAACGCCCGCACGACCATCCAGAGCCTCAAGGTTCACGCCGTGGACGCCGAGAAGGGCCTCATCCTGATCAAGGGTGCGATCCCCGGCGCCAACGGCAGCCTGGTCCTGGTCCGCACCGCCGCCAAGAAGGGGGCTGCCAAGTGAGCACCATTGACGTCCTCGACGTGAGCGGCGACAAGGCCGGGACCGTCGACCTGCCGGAGGACATCTTCGGCACGAAGGTCAACATCCCGCTGATCCACCAGGTCGTCGTGGCCCAGCTCGCCGCTCGCCGGCAGGGCACCCACAAGGCCAAGACCCGTGGTGAGGTCAGCGGCGGTGGCAAGAAGCCGTACCGCCAGAAGGGCACCGGCCGCGCCCGCCAGGGTTCGACCCGCGCTCCGCAGTTCACCGGCGGTGGCACCGTCCACGGTCCGGTTCCGCGGGACTACTCGCAGAAGACTCCCAAGAAGATGAAGGCCGCCGCCCTGCGCGGGGCTCTGTCCGACAGGGCGACCGGGGGCCGCGTTCACGTGGTCAGCGGTCTGGTCGCGGGGGAGACCCCGAAGACCAAGGCGGCTCTCGAGTCGCTTCGCAGGATCACGAAGGCCCGTAGTGTCCTGGTCGTCGTGGACGAGGGTGACGAGCTCAGCTGGCTGAGCCTGCGTAACGCTCCCGAGGTCCACCTGCTGGACGCCGGGCAGCTCAACACCTACGACGTGCTCTGCTACGACGACGTCGTTTTCACTCAGGCGGCGTACGACCAGGTCGTCGCGCGTCTGAGCAAGAGCGGGAAGGAAGACGCCTGATGGAGAAGATCGCCGACCCGCGCGACATCATCATCAAGCCGGTTGTCTCCGAGAAGAGCTACGGCCTGATCGACGAGCACAACAAGTACACGTTCCTGGTGCGGAAGACGGCCAACAAGACGCAGGTCAAGATCGCTGTTGAGAAGATCTTCGGCGTCAAGGTGGCCAGCGTCAACACCATCAACCGCCAGGGCAAGCGTAAGCGGACCAGGTTCGGTTACGGCCAGCGTCCGGCTACCAAGCGAGCGATCGTCAGCCTGGTCGAAGGCGACCGGATTGACATCTTCGGCCAGATCGGCTGACGCGCTCGCTCAGTAAGTACAGGGAGAAGCCCCTCATCGCCAGGTGAGGGGCCTTCGACCGGATTAACCGACGAAGGATGAACGAAAAAGATGGGCATCCGTAAACTCAAGCCGACGACCCCGGGTCGCCGCGGCGCCAGCGTCTCGGACTTTGCCGAGATCACGCGCAGCACGCCCGAGAAGTCGCTGCTTGCACCCCTGCACAGCAAGGGTGGCCGTAACGTCCACGGCCGTGTCACCACCCGTCACCAGGGTGGTGGCCACAAGCGCGCCTACCGGATCATCGATTTCCGGCGTCACGACAAGGACGGGATTCCGGCCAAGGTCGCTCACATCGAGTACGACCCGAACCGCACCTCCCGTATCGCGCTGCTGCACTACGCCGACGGGGAGAAGCGCTACATCCTCTGCCCGACCGGCCTCAAGCAGGGCGACAAGATCGAAAACGGCCCCACGGCCGACATCAAGCCGGGCAACTGCCTCCCGCTGCGCAACATCCCGACCGGTACCTTCATCCACGCGGTGGAGCTCCGTCCGGGCGGTGGCGCCAAGCTGGGCCGGTCCGCCGGCGCGCAGATTCAGCTCCTCGCCAAGGAGGGCCAGTACGCCACGCTGCGTATGCCCTCCGGTGAGATGCGCCAGGTCGACGTTCGCTGCCGGGCCTCCATCGGCCAGGTCGGCAACGCCGAGCAGGCCAACATCAACTGGGGTAAGGCCGGACGTATGCGGTGGAAGGGCAAGCGCCCCACCGTCCGCGGTGTCGCGATGAACCCGGTCGACCACCCGCACGGTGGTGGTGAGGGTAAGACCTCCGGCGGTCGTCACCCCGTCAACCCCAAGGGCAAGCCCGAGGGTCGTACTCGTGCGGCGAACAAGGCCAGCGACCGGCTGATCATCCGCCGTCGTACCAAGCGGAAGAAGCGGTAGGAGCAGCCAAAATGCCACGTAGCCTCAAGAAGGGTCCCTTCGTGGACGACCACCTTCAGAAGAAGGTGGATGTCCAGAACGAGAAGGGCACCAAAAACGTCATCAAGACGTGGTCGCGGCGCTCCATGATCGTGCCCGACATGCTCGGTCACACGATCGCCGTTCACGACGGCCGCAAGCACGTCCCGGTGTTCGTCACCGAGTCGATGATCGGTCACAAGCTGGGCGAGTTCGCGCCGACGCGGACCTTCCGCAGCCACGTCAAGGAAGACCGCCGCAGCCGGCGATAAGCGCCTTAGGGAGAGGAAGTCGAGTCGGAGACGATCGTCACCCGGCACGACGGACTCGCCCGATACGAAGCAGAAGGTAAGAGGAGTAAGCGATGGAAGCCAGGGCTCAGGCGCGGTTCGCGCGCCACACGCCCATGAAGGCCCGCCGCGTGGTGGACCTCATTCGCGGGCTGCCCGCTTCGGAGGCGCAGGCCGTGCTGCAGTTCGCTCCCCAGTCGGCGAGCGAGACCGTGTACAAGGTGCTGTCGAGCGCCATTGCCAACGCGGAGCACAACTTCAAGCTCGACCGTGACACGCTCTTCGTGAGCCGTGCCTGGGTCGACGAGGGCCCGACGCTGAAGCGGTTTCGTCCCCGTGCTCAGGGTCGTGCCTATCGGATCAACAAGCGGACCAGCCACATCACCGTGATCGTGGAGTCCCGCGAGCCGAAGGGGAGGACCCGCTAGTGGGTCAGAAGGTTAACCCGCACGGGTTCCGCCTCGGCATCACGACCGACTTCAAGAGCCGGTGGTATGCCGACAAGCTCTACAAGTCGTACGTTGCCGAGGATGTGGCGATCCGCCGCATGCTCAAGAAGGGCATGGAGCGGGCCGGCATCTCCAAGGTGGAGATCGAGCGGACCACCGACCGGGTTCAGGTCGACATTCACACCGCCCGTCCGGGCATCGTCATCGGTCGCCGCGGCGCCGAGGCGGACCGGATCCGCGGTGACCTCGAGAAGCTGACCAAGAAGCAGGTCCAGCTGAACATCCTTGAGGTCAAGAACCCTGAGATCGACGCTCAGCTCGTCGCCCAGGGGGTGGCCGAGCAGCTGTCCAGCCGTGTCTCGTTCCGCCGCGCCATGCGCAAGGCGATGCAGTCGGCGATGAAGAGCGGCGCCAAGGGCATCCGGGTGCAGTGCTCCGGTCGTCTCGGCGGCGCGGAGATGTCCCGTTCGGAGTTCTACCGCGAGGGCCGCGTGCCCCTGCACACCCTCCGCGCGGACATCGACTACGGCCTGTACGAGGCCCGTACCACCTTCGGCCGCATCGGCGTGAAGGTGTGGATCTACAAGGGTGAGGCTCCGACCAGCCGCGCCGAGCGCGAGGCGGCCGCCGCCGGTGCTCGTGCGGGCCAGCGTCGTGACCGCGACGACCGTCGCGGCCCCGGTGCCGGTGGCGGCGACCGTCCCCGTCGTGGCGCCGGTGGCGCCCGTCGTGGTGCCGGCGCCGGCCGTGGCGACCGCGCCCCCAGGACCGAGGCGGCCTCCCAGGCCGCCCCCGAGACCGGCCCGGCTGCGCAGCCGGGTGCTGAAGGGAGCTGACCATGCTGATCCCGCGCAGGGTCAAGCACCGTAAGCAGCACCGGCCCGACCGTCACGGCGCCGCCAAGGGCGGCACCAGGGTCGTGTTCGGCGAGTTCGGCATTCAGGCGATTGAGCACTCCTACGTGACCAACCGCCAGATCGAGTCGGCTCGTATCGCGATGACCCGTCACATCAAGCGTGGTGGAAAGGTCTGGATCAACATCTATCCGGACCGTCCTCTCACCAAGAAGCCCGCCGAGACCCGCATGGGTTCCGGTAAGGGTTCGCCGGAGTGGTGGATCGCCAACGTCAAGCCCGGTCGCATCATGTTCGAGCTGTCGGGCGTCGCCGAGCCGGTGGCTCGCGAAGCCCTGCGTCGTGCGATGCACAAGCTGCCGATGAAGTGCCGGTTCGTCAAGCGTGAAGTGGGTGAGGCGTGATGGCTAAGGGCCTGACCGCCGGTGAGCTGCGGGTGGAAGACCAGGACACCCTGGTCACGAAGCTGAAGGAAGCCAAGGAGGAGCTGTTCAACCTCCGCTTCCAGGCTGCGACCGGCCAGTTGGAGAGCCACGGGCGGCTGCGTGCCGTTCGCCGCGAGATCGCCCGTATCTACACGGTGATGCGCGAGCGGGAGCTCGGAATCGTCACGGTAGAGAAGGAGTCGATTGATGGCTGAGGCCACGGAAACCACGACCGAGACGCGGAACTACCGCAAGACCCGTGAGGGTCTGGTCGTCAGCGACAAGATGGACAAGACTGTCGTGGTCGCTGTCGAGGACCGCGTCAAGCACCCCCTGTACGGCAAGGTCATCCGCAGGACGACCAAGTACAAGGCGCACGACGAGGCCAACAGCTGTGGTGTCGGCGACCGCGTTCTCCTGATGGAGACCCGGCCGCTCTCCGCCAGCAAGCGCTGGCGGGTCATCGAGATCCTCGAGAAGGCCAAGTAAGACAACGCGCCTCGTGGGGGGTGACACCGTCACCCCCCATGACGGCGTCCAAGGGGGCGAAGCGATCTTCGCCCCGCCTGCGTCGGCGGTCCGCCAAGGACTGTCGCCGGGGGACAAAGACCCAGCAGGTTCCGCAAGGCTCACCCACGGGTGAGAACCAGCGAGACAAACAGGAGTACAAGTGATCCAGCAGGAGTCGCGGCTCAAGGTCGCCGACAACACCGGTGCGAAGGAAGTCCTTTGCATCCGTGTGCTCGGTGGCTCGGGCCGGCGCTACGCGGGAATCGGCGACATCATCGTCGCCACTGTCAAGGACGCCATTCCCGGCGGCACCGTGAAGAAGGGCGATGTGGTCAAGGCCGTCATCGTCCGCACTGTCAAGGAGCGCCGCCGGCCCGACGGCTCCTACATCCGCTTCGACGAGAACGCCGCCGTCATCATCAAGGACAGCGGTGACCCCAGGGGCACCCGCATCTTCGGTCCCGTCGGACGTGAGCTGCGTGACAAGAAGTTCATGCGGATCATCTCGCTCGCGCCGGAGGTGTTGTAATGCCGAAGCTTCATGTGAAGAAGGGTGACCTCGTACTGGTCATCGCCGGCAAGGACAAGGGTGCCAAGGGCCGCGTGATCGCCGCCCACCCGCGCGACGAGCGCGTGGTGGTCGAGGGCGTCAACATGGTCAAGAAGCACTCCAAGGAGACCAACCAGGGTCCGCGTGGCGCCAAGACCGGCGGCGTGCAGACCATGGAGGCTCCCATCCACGTGAGCAACGTCAAGAAGCTCAAGGATGACGACAAGCCCGCCAAGAAGGAGTCGGCCAAGGCTGCTTCCGAGGAGACGGGTGAGGACAACTGATGACCGCGAACACTGAAGAGCGGACCCTCCCGCGCCTCAAGCAGCGCTACCGCGAAGAGATCATCGCGAAGCTGAACGAGCAGTTCGGGTTCGAGAACATCATGCTGGTGCCCACCATCACCAAGATCAAGGTGAACATGGGCGTCGGCGAGGCCGCGCGTGACTCGAAGCTCATCGAAGGCGCCGTCCGCGACCTCACCGTGATCACCGGCCAGAAGCCGGCGGTCGTCCGCGCCCGCAAGTCCATCGCCCAGTTCAAGCTGCGTGAGGGCATGCCGATCGGCGCGCACGTCACGCTCCGTGGCGACCGGATGTGGGAGTTCCTCGACCGGCTGCTCTCGCTGGCGCTGCCCCGTATCCGTGACTTCCGCGGCCTGTCGCCCAAGCAGTTCGACGGCAACGGGAACTACACCTTCGGTCTCACCGAGCAGGTCATGTTCCACGAGATCGACCAGGACAAGGTCGACCGTCAGCGTGGTATGGACATCACGGTCGTGACCACCGCTAAGACCGACGACCAGGGCCGGGCGCTGCTGAAGCACCTCGGCTTCCCCTTCAAGGAGGCCTGATCATGGCGAAGACGTCGCTCAAGGTCAAGGCTGCTCGCAAGGCCAAGTTCGAGGTCCGGGCGTACACTCGGTGCTCGCGCTGTGGTCGTCCCCGCGCCGTCTACCGGAAGTTCGGCCTGTGCCGCATCTGCTTCCGTGAGATGGCGCACCGGGGCGAGCTGCCCGGCATCACCAAGTCGAGCTGGTAGCCGTCCGCGCGGTCCCGTGACCATCACGGGCCCGCGCGGGGCACCGGCCACACATAGAAGTTCGTATTCACCGGGCGCTGACTACAAGCGCCCATGACCGCACCGAAGGTCCCCTGTGGAAACCGCGGTGAGGAAGGCCACCGGCCATGACGATGACCGACCCGATCGCAGACATGCTGACGCGTCTGCGAAACGCGAACTCGGCTTACCACGACAGCGTGGCGATGCCGTACTCGAAGATCAAGGCGCACATCGCCGAGATCCTCCAGCAGGAGGGTTACATCCAGTCCTGGAGCGTCGAAGACGCCAAGGTCGGAAAGAACCTCGTGGTGGAGCTGAAGTTCGGGCCGAGCCGTGAGCGGTCGCTCGCGGGCCTGCGACGGGTTTCCAAGCCCGGCCTGCGGGTCTATGCAAAGAAGGACAACCTGCCCCGAGTCCTGGGCGGACTGGGCGTCGCGATCATCTCGACGTCCGGCGGTCTCATGACGGACAAGCAGGCCGGCAAGCGTGGAGTGGGCGGGGAAGTCCTCGCCTTCGTTTGGTAGAGGGGAGAACGAACAGCATGTCAAGAATCGGACGGCTGCCCATCCCCGTACCGAACGGAGTGGACGTCGCCATCGACGGCCGGGACGTCACGGTCAAGGGCCCCAAGGGCACGCTTTCGCTTACGGTCGCGGAACCCATCGCGATCGCCAAGGGTGAGGACGGAAACCTCTCCGTCACCCGCCCCAACGACGAGAACAGGGTCCGTGCGCTGCACGGCCTGTCCCGCACCCTGGTCGCCAACATGGTGACCGGTGTGACCCAGGGCTACTCGAAGTCCCTGGAGATCGTGGGCGTCGGTTACCGCGTGCAGGCCAAGAGCCCGACTCAGCTCGAGTTCGCTCTCGGCTTCAGCCACCCGGTGATCGTCGACGCCCCCGAGGGTGTCACCTTCCGCGTCGAGAAGCCGACGCTGTTCCACGTGGACGGCATCGACAAGCAGAAGGTCGGCGAGATCGCCGCGAACATCCGCAAGCTGCGCAAGCCCGACCCGTACAAGGGCAAGGGTGTGCGCTACCAGGGTGAAGTTATCCGCCGCAAGGTCGGAAAGGCTGGTAAGTAGGCATGGCTGGCAAGACTGCGTTCGGCAAGCACACGGCCGCCCGCGCCGTCTCGCGGGCCCGCCGCCACGGCCGAGTCCGCAAGAAGGTTGTCGGTACGGCCACGCGTCCGCGTCTGGTCGTCAACCGCTCCACGAGGCACCTCTTCGTGCAGATCGTCGACGACGCCCAGGGCCACACGCTGGTGAGCGCCTCCACCATGGACGCCTCCCTGCGCTCGGCCGAGGGCGCCAAGACCGACAAGGCCAAGCAGGTCGGCGAGCTTCTCGCTCAGCGGGCCAAGGCAGCCGGGATCACCGCGGTCGTGTTCGACCGGGGTGGCAACCGCTACGCGGGCCGCATCGCGGCTCTCGCGGACAGCGCCCGCGAAGGTGGACTGGAGTTCTGATGACTCCTTTCACCAGTGCGCAACCGATGGCCCGTCTTACGAATGAGAAGAGGAACCACTAATGGCTGGAGCTCCGCGTCGCGGTGGCGCCGCCGGTGGCGAGCGGCGTGACGGTCGTCGTGACGACCGCCGCGGTGGCAACGCTGACAAGGGCGTCTCGTACATCGAGCGCGTTGTGAAGATCAACCGAGTGGCCAAGGTCGTGAAGGGTGGTCGTCGCTTCAGTTTCACCGCCCTCGTCATCGTCGGTGACGGCAACGGCATGGTCGGTGTCGGCTACGGCAAGGCCAAGGAAGTGCCCGCGGCGATCGCCAAGGGTGTCGAAGAGGCCAAGAAGCACTTCTTCAAGGTGCCCCGTATCCAGGGCACCATCCCGCACATCGTGCAGGGCGAAGAGGCCGCCGGCGTCGTCTTCCTGCGTCCGGCGTCGCCCGGTACCGGCGTCATCGCCGGTGGCCCGGTGCGCGCCGTGCTGGAGTGCGCGGGCATCCACGACGTGCTGTCCAAGTCGCTCGGCTCGGACAACCCGATCAACATCGTGCACGCCACCGTGGCCGCTCTGAAGGGCCTCAGCCGCCCCGAGGAGATCGCGGCCCGCCGCGGCCTGCCGATCGAGGACGTCGCCCCCAAGGCGATGCTCAAGGCTCGCGCCGAGGGTCTCGCGGAGGCCGCGGCGGCGAAGGCGGTGAGCTAGCCCATGGCACGCCTGAAGATTACCCAGGTCCGCTCGAAGATCGGTGGCAAGCAGAAGCAGCGTGACTCGCTGCGCTCGCTCGGTCTTAAGCGAATCGGCGACGTCGTCGTCAAGGAGGACCGCCCGGAGATCCGCGGCATGGTCTCCGTGGTGACGCACCTCGTCACCGTGGAAGAGGTCGACTAGACATGGCAGAGAACACTCCGCTCCGCATCCACCACCTGCGTCCGGCCCCCGGCGCCAACAAGTCGAAGGTCCGCAAGGGCCGCGGCGAGGCGTCCAAGGGCAAGACCGCGGGTCGCGGCACCAAGGGTACGAGGGCCAGGAACACTGTTCCGCTCGGCTTCGAGGGTGGTCAGGTCCCGCTGCAGCGGCGCCTGCCCAAGTTCAAGGGCTTCTCCAACGCCCTGTTCAAGACGACCTACCAGGTCGTCAACCTTGACAGGCTCGGCGAGCTGTTCCCCGACGGTGGCGACGTCACCGTGGAGACGCTGGTCGCCAAGGGCGCGGTTCGCAAGAACCAGCTCGTCAAGGTTCTGGGAACCGGTGACATCTCCGTGGCGTTGAACGTGGAGGCGCACGCCTTCTCCGCCAGTGCCAAGGAGAAGATCGCTGCCGCCGGAGGCTCCGTCTCCGAGCTGTAGGTGTCATCATCACGCGGCGCGGGGGCTCGTAATGGGCCCCCGCGCCCGTAGTGCGTTAGAGTTCGCTGGACAGTGGGCCTCGACTCATTTCCTTGGGCTCATTGACTGGATATGGCAAAGATGGAACACCCCCGCACCATCGCTGACCGACCTCGCCTTTCAGGCGCGCAGGAGGGACCGTGCTGACCGCATTTACCCGAGCGTTCCGTACGCCGGACCTGCGTAAGAAGCTGCTCTTCACTTTGGGCATCATTGCGCTGTTCCGACTTGGGTCGGTCCTGCCGACTCCGGGTGTGCATACCGAGAACATCAGCCGTTGTCTCACCCAGGCGCAGGCGGGGGACGCGGGCAACATCTACGGAATGGTGCAGCTGTTCAGCGGCGGCGCCCTCCTGAAACTTTCAGTGTTCGCCCTCGGCATCATGCCGTACATCACCGCGAGCATCATTCTTCAGCTGCTCGTCGTGGTCATTCCGCGCCTGGAGGCCCTCAAGAAGGAGGGGCAGGCCGGGCAGACCAAGATCACGCAGTACACGCGGTACCTGACGGTCGGGCTCGCCGTCCTGCAGTCGACCGCCTTCGTGGCCCTGGCCCGCAGCGGCCAGCTGTTCCCGCAGTGCCGTGAAGAGATCCTCCTCGACAAGGACAACGTCTTCGCCATCGTCACGATGGTGCTGACCATGACCGCCGGCACCGCCGTCGTCATGTGGCTGGGCGAGCTCGTCACCGACCGCGGCATCGGCAACGGCATGTCCATCCTGATCTTCACTCAGGTCATCGCCGTCTTCCCGTCCGAGCTGCTGAACATCGCCAGGCAGAAGGGCGGCTTCGTCTTCGCCGTGGTCATCGTCGTCGGTATCGCGATGATCGCCCTGGTCGTGATGGTCGAGCAGGCCCAGCGCCGGATCCCGGTGCAGTACGCCAAGCGCATGGTCGGCCGCCGGATGTACGGCGGGACGTCGACCTACATCCCGCTGAAGGTCAACCAGGCCGGCATCATCCCGGTCATCTTCGCCTCCTCGCTGCTCTACCTTCCGCAGCTGATCACGACGCTCTTCACGAACAGCCAGGAAGAGCCGAACAAGATCATCCAGTGGATCTCGCAGGAGTTCGGCGGCGGAGGGACCACCCCGACGTACATGATCACTTTCTTCCTGCTTATTGTGTTCTTCACGTACTTCTACGTGTCGATTACCTTCAACCCCGTTGAAGTCGCCGACAACATGAAGAAGTACGGTGGTTTCATCCCGGGCATCCGCCCGGGGCGCCCGACGGCTGAGTACTTGAACTATGTGCTCACGCGACTCACCGCTCCTGGCGCGCTGTATCTGGGCCTGATCTCCATGGTGCCGATCGTCGCGCTGGCGCTCGTCGGTGCGAGTCAGAACTTCCCGTTCGGAGGGACGAGCATTCTGATCATGGTTGGTGTCGGCCTTGACACCGTGAAGCAGATCGAAAGCCAGCTGCAGCAGCGCAACTATGAAGGCTTCCTGAAATAGTGCGCCTCGTCCTGGTCGGGCCCCCCGGAGCGGGTAAGGGGACACAGGCCCAGTTCATTGCGTCGCACCTGTCGATCCCGAAGATTTCGACAGGTGACATCTTCCGTGCCAACGTCTCGGGTGGCACGGAGCTCGGCAAGCTTGCCAAGGAATACATGGACCGCGGCGACCTCGTGCCTGACGAGGTCACCATCGCGATGGTCCGCGACCGCCTCGCTGAGAAGGACGCGCAGGACGGTTTCCTGCTCGACGGCTTCCCCAGGAACGTGCCCCAGGCCGAGATCCTGAAGAAGATCCTCGCCGAGTTCGGATCCGGTCTGGACATCGTTCTGGAGCTCGTGGTCGACGACGAGGAGGTCGTCCGCAGGCTCGCCGGGCGCCGCACCTGTAGCCAGTGCGGCCGGATCTGGCATGTCGACTTCGACGACAAGAAGGACGACATCTGCGACGCCTGTGACGGTCGGCTGTACCAGCGTGACGACGACAAGGAGGAGACCGTCAGGCACCGCCTGGAGGTCTACCAGGAGCAGACCGCCCCCCTGGTCTCCTTCTACGCGGACGAGGGCATCCTTGTCGGAGTCGACGCCACCGGTCCGGTGGAGGAGATCACTCAGCGCGCTATGGAGGCCCTGAGCCCCTTCGTCGGCTAGCGAAGCGATGTTCACCTCGCACGCCACCCATGGCTCCCCATGGGTGGCGTGCTGTCATTTAGGGCAGAATCTGGGGAATTGGGCTCCCGGACCGCCCGTTGAACCACCCCAGGGGGTGCGCACGTGTTCAAGAAGAACAAGCACGGAATCCAGATGAAGACGCCCGAACAGCTGGAGAAGATGCGGGCGGCGGGCCTGGTGGTCGGTCGTACCCTGCAGTTGCTGCGGGAGAGCGTCCAGCCGGGCATGACGCCCCTGGACCTCGACGCGATCGCGGAGAAGGCCATCAGGGGCGAGGGGGCGATCCCCTCCTTCAAGGGCTACCAGGGCTTCCCGGCGACCATCTGCGCGTCGGTCAACCACGAGGTGGTCCACGGCATCCCGAGCGACCGCAGGGCGCTGCGGGAGGGCGACGTCATCTCGATCGACTGCGGCGCCATCCTGGACGGCTGGCACGGCGACTCGGCCGTCACGGTCGGTGTCGGTGAGGTGGACCCCAAGCTGACCGAGCTGATGAGGGTCACCGAGGAGGCCATGTGGCGGGGCATCGCCGCGCTCACCGTGGGTCGCCACCTGTCCGACATCGGCCACGAGGTGGAGAAGTACGTGCGCTCCCAGGGGCGCTACGGCATCCCGCAGGAGTACGGCGGGCACGGCATCGGCACCGAGATGCACATGGACCCGTGGGTGGCCAACCACGGCAAACCGGGTCGTGGCCCGCGTTTCGAGCCGGGTATGTGCTTCGCGGTCGAGCCCATGGTCAACCTGGGGACGGACCGGACCAAGGTGCTGGCCGACGACTGGACCGTGGTCACGATCGACGGTAAGGCCTCGGCACACTTCGAGCACAGCGTCGCCGTGACACATAATGGACCTTGGGTACTGACCGCCCTTGACGGGGGTAAAGAGCGGCTTGCCAACCTGTTGGGAGACGCGGGCTAGATCGGGCTCGCCGGCGAGCGGATGTGGTTGATATGGCGTCTGGTCCGGATATGCGAGCTTCCGATGGGGACCGCGACAAGGTCGCCTCGGTCCTGCGGGAGCACTACGCGCAGGGCCGTCTGACCACCGAGGAGTTCGATGAGCGCCTCGAACAGCTCTACAGCAGCAAGACGTACGGCGAGCTCGCCGTCCTCACCTCCGACCTTCCCGACGTCGACCTGCGCCGGCTTCCAGAGACCCCCTCCCGGGCCCCTGAGCGCGCCAAGGGGGACAAGCAGGACAAGGCGCAGAACAAGGGTCTGGCGGCCGCCTGGGCCGCCTGGGCGACGGCCAGCGGCGTCAACTGGATGATCTGGCTCATCATCGGAGTGACCGGCGGCTTCGACTTCCCCTATCCGTGGCCGCTCTGGGTCATGGGCCCGTGGGGTGTGGTGCTGCTGGTGACGACCGTCCTCGCCGGACTGGGCGGGGAGAAGAAGTCCACCTGAGCGGCGGGTCGTCCAGGGCCGCCCGGGCCGCGAGCCGCCGCAGGATGTCGGGCGGATTCCCCGGACGGCCTCGATAGGGCGGTCGTCCGAGGGGATCCGGTCTGACCGGGCCGGAGGAATGCTGGTCTGACCAGGCTGGACATGCCACAATGAGGCCACGGGCATTCGCGTGTCGAGCCGTGCCGTCCATCCCTGAAGGGATCTGCGGTATCCTTTGTAGCGGTTGTGTCAAGGTGCCGGCCGTGTGTTTCGCATTTCCTCGCCCGGTGCCGTACACTCCTTCTTCGGTTCACTATGACCAATGCGCGCCGGCGGTTTCGCAACCGCCGCTCTCATCGAAGCGCTGGGTCGCGGCTGCTTAGTGTTCCGAAGCCTCAGACGACCGATCAGTGAAACGCGAGGGACATGGCCAAGAAAGACGGCGCCATCGAGATCGAGGGCACTGTGGTTGAGTCGCTCCCGAACGCGATGTTCAGGGTGCAACTCGATAACGGCCATAAGGTCCTGGCCCACATCAGCGGGCGGATGCGGATGCACTACATCCGGATCCTTCCTGACGACAGGGTTGTCGTCGAACTGAGCCCCTACGACCTCAGTCGTGGGCGGATCGTCTACCGATACAAGTAAGCGTCTGAGGGACGAATAGGACTATGAAGGTCAAGCCGAGCGTCAAGAAGATCTGTGACAAGTGCAAGGTGATTCGCCGGCACGGTCGCGTCATGGTGATCTGCGACAACCTGCGCCACAAGCAGCGTCAGGGCTAGTCGTTCCAACAGGCCTCACGAGAGTCCGCTCCTAGAAGGCGGGCTCGACCCATGTGGGGCTTCCAAGGTAATCGCGTTTCACACCTGCGCAGGCGGCTCACGCCGTACCCCGCAGGAGACCCCCGGTCGGAGGCCGGGGCCCTCACCCCGGGCATGGGGAGGGGAAGTGAGGCGTAGGACCTCCGCCACAACGAAGGAGAATGCCCGACCATGGCTCGCCTGGTTGGCGTCGACCTCCCCCGCGACAAGCGGCTGGAGATCGCTCTCACCTACATTTTCGGGATCGGCCGCACGCGCGCGCTCGAAACCCTCAAGGCCACCGGTGTGAACGGCGACCTCCGCGTTCACCAGCTCACGGACGAGGAACTCGTCCCGCTGCGCGACTACATCGAGGCGAACTACAAGATCGAGGGTGACCTCCGTCGCGAAGTTCAGGCCGACATCCGTCGCAAGATCGAGATTCAGTGCTACCAGGGCATCCGGCACCGCCGTGGCCTTCCCGTGCACGGTCAGCGCACGCAGACCAACGCACGTACCCGTAAGGGCAAGAAGAAGACCGTGGCCGGCAAGAAGAAGCCCGGTAAGAAGTAGTCCGCGTAGCCGCAGGACCGAAGACCTCAGGAGTGAAGGCAAAGAATGCCTCCTAAGAGCCGCCAGGGTGCACCGAAGAAGGTGCGCCGCAAGGAAAAGAAGAACGTCGCTCACGGGCACGCCCACATCAAGAGCACGTTCAACAACACGATCGTTTCGATCACCGACCCGAGTGGGAACGTGATCTCCTGGGCCAGCGCCGGCCACGTCGGGTTCAAGGGCTCTCGCAAGTCCACCCCGTTCGCCGCGCAGATGGCCGCGGAGAACGCCGCCCGCCGCGCCATGGAGCACGGCATGCGCAAGGTCGACGTCTTCGTCAAGGGCCCCGGCTCCGGTCGTGAGACCGCGATCCGCTCGCTGCAGGCGACGGGTCTTGAGGTCGGGTCCATCCAGGACGTCACCCCCGTGCCGCACAACGGCTGCCGTCCGCCCAAGCGCCGTCGCGTCTGAGCCCAGGAGAAGATAGAAAATGGCTCGTTACACGGGTGCGGACTGCAAGCTCTGCCGCAGGGAGAAGACCAAGCTCTTCCTCAAGGGCAAGAAGTGCGAGTCCGCGAAGTGCCCCATCGAGATCCGTCCTTACCCGCCGGGTGAGCACGGCCGCGGCCGTCCCAAGGAGTCCGAGTACCAGCTCCAGCTCCGCGAGAAGCAGAAGACCCGCCGCATCTACGGCGTCCTCGAGAAGCAGTTCCACAACTACTACGAGGAAGCCAACCGCAAGACCGGCAAGACCGGCGAGAACCTCCTCCAGATCCTGGAGAGCCGTCTCGACAACGTGGTCTACCGCGCCGGTTTCGCCGAGTCGCGCGACGCCGCCCGCCAGCAGGTCCGTCACGGCCACATCCTGGTGAACGGCAAGAAGGTCGACATCCCGTCGTACCGCGTGCGCGAGCACGACATCGTCGAGGTCCGCGAGAAGTCGCGCAACCTCCTGCCCTACGAGGTGGCCCGCGCCACCGCCGGTGACAAGACGTACCCGGCGTGGCTCGGTGTCGTCCCGGACGCGCTGCGCGTCCTGGTCCACCAGCTCCCGGTCCGTCAGCAGATCGACACCCAGGTCCAGGAGCAGTTGATCGTCGAGCTCTACTCCAAGTAGCGGCTCCTCAGGTGCCGTGCGGCGATTCGCCGCACGGCACCTATGCTGTTGTTCGAGCGGCGTCAAATAGCGGGCGCCGCCATGCAAGGGAGATTCCACATGCTGATCGCTCAGCGTCCCTCCCTCCTCGAGGAGTCAATCGAGGAGACCCGGTCCAAGTTCATCATCGAGCCGCTGGAGCCGGGCTTCGGTTACACCATCGGCAACTCGCTGCGGCGCACGCTGCTGTCGTCCATTCCTGGCGCGGCGGTCACCAGCATCCGCATCGAGGGCGTGCTGCACGAGTTCACCACCGTGCCGGGCGTCAAGGAGGATGTCACCGACATCATCCTGAACCTCAAGGACCTGGTCGTCTCCTCCGAGCACGACGAGCCGGTGGTGATGTACCTGCGCAAGCAGGGCCCCGGTGACGTCACGGCCGCTGACATCGCGCCCCCGGCCGGTGTCGAGGTGCACAACCCCGAGCTGCGCATCGCCACCCTGAACGGCAAGGCGAAGCTGGAGATGGAGCTGACCGTCGAGCGCGGTCGCGGTTACGTCTCCGCCGCGCAGAACAAGCAGCCGGGCCAGGAGATCGGTCGCATCCCGATCGACTCCATCTACTCCCCGGTGCTCAAGGTCACCTACAAGGTCGAGGCGACCCGTGTCGAGCAGCGCACCGACTTCGACCGTCTGATCCTGGACGTCGAGACCAAGCCGTGCATGAAGCCCCGCGACGCGGTGGCCTCCGCGGGCAAGACCCTCGTCGAGCTGTTCGGCCTCGCCCGCGAGCTGAACGTCGAGGCCGAGGGCATCGACATCGGCCCGTCGCCGACGGACGCGGCCCTGGCCGCCGACCTGGCGCTGCCGATCGAGGAGCTGAACCTCACGGTCCGCTCCTACAACTGCCTCAAGCGCGAAGGCATCCACACCGTGGGTGAGCTCGTGGCGCGCAGCGAGCAGGACCTCCTCGACATAAGGAATTTCGGTGCGAAGTCCATCGAAGAGGTCAAGCAGAAGCTGCACGAGATGACGCTCGCGCTCAAGGACTCCCCGCCCGGGTTCGACCCGAGCGCGGTGGCCGGCGGCGGCTACGACGACGACGACAGCGCCTACGTCGAGACCGAGCAGTACTGATTTTTCGATAACGGGGATCGTGAGCGACTCCCCGGCCCGACCCCGGTACCTCGTACGGCCGGGGCGGGTTTACTCCCAAGGAGAACGTTATGCCTAGGCCCACCAAGGGTGCCCGTCTCGGCGGCAGCCCGGCCCACGAGCGGCTGATCCTGGCGAACCTCGCCACCCAGCTGTTCCAGCACGGCCGGATCAAGACCACCGAGGCCAAGGCGAAGCGTCTGCGCCCGCTGGCGGAGAAGCTGATCACCAAGGCGAAGAAGGGCGACATGCACAACCGTCGCCAGGTGCTGACGGTCGTCAGGGACAAGGGCGTCGTCCACCACCTCTTCACCGAGATCGCCTCGACCTTCGCCGAGCGCCCCGGTGGCTACACCCGGATCACCAAGGTCGGCCTCCGTAAGGGCGACGCCGCCCCCATGGCCGTGATCGAGCTGGTGTCCGAGCCGCTGAACACGGTCCGCGTCGGCCAGACCCAGGCCGCCAAGGCCGCCCCGGCCCCCAAGGTCGAGGAGCCGAAGGCCGAGGAGACCAAGGCCGAGGAGGCCGAGAGCGCCGAGGAGCCGAAGGCCGAGGAGACCGCCGAGGCGACCGAGGCTCCCGCCGAGGAGACCGAGGCCAAGAAGGACAACGCCTGATCTTTCAGGCCCAGTGAACGGGCCCGGCACTCCCGCACCGGGATGCCGGGCTCTTTCCGTTCTCCGAGAGTCTTTCGAGAGGAACATCGTGGTGCGGCTGAGGCTGGATCTCGCCTATGACGGGACCGATTTCTCCGGCTGGGCCAAGCAGCCGGGACGGCGCACGGTCCAGGGGGAGATCGAGGAGGCGCTCGGCAGGATCCTCCGGCTCCCCGAGCCGCCGGCGCTGACCGTGGCGGGGCGGACCGACGCGGGTGTGCACGCCCGCGGCCAGGTGGCCCATGTCGACCTGGACGCCGACGCGCTCGGCGCGCTGGACAGCCGCAACCGCCGCGTGCTGCCCGAGCGGGAGCCCGGATCGGCGGAGGAGCTCGACGAGAGGCTCTCTGCCACGCGCAGGAGGCTCGCCGGAGTCCTCCCCCCGGATGTACGGGTACATCGCGTCACGGTGGCTCCTGAAGGCTTTGACGCGAGGTTCTCGGCGCTGTCAAGGCGGTACGCCTACCGGATCTCCGACGCCCCCGGCGGGGTCGACCCGCTCCGCCGCCGCGAGATCGTCTGGTACAACCGGCCCCTGGACGTGGACAGGCTCAACGCGGCCGCCGCGGGTCTCCTCGGTGAGCACGACTTCGCCGCGTTCTGCAAGAGGCGTGAGGGCGCGACCACGATCCGGCGGCTGCAGCGGCTCGACTGGGTCCGCGAGGACGGGCTCGTCGTGGCGACGGTCGTGGCCGACGCCTTCTGCCACTCCATGGTCCGGGCGCTCGTCGGGTCGCTGTTGCCCGTCGGTGAGGGCAGGCTCGCGGTCGGGTGGCCGGAAGGGGTGCTGTCCCGGGCCGTACGGGACTCGGGGGTGCACGTCGCGCCCGCGCACGGGCTCTGCCTTGAGGAGGTGCGCTACCCCGGCGTCGAGGAGCTCGCCAGGCGGGCCGCGGAGACCCGCCGGGTGCGGACGCTCAGTTCGTGACGCGGCGTTCCACGACCTTCGCGGTCTGGTCGCGGAAGGCACCGCTGATCTTGCCCAGGGCCTTCTCCTTGGCCGTCGGTGTGTGGCCGTCGCTGTAGGTGGCGTAGCTGAACACGATGTAGCGGCCCCACACCATCCCGGCCGCGTAGCCGCCCGCGATGTGCACCCGCTCACCTCCGGTGCCGGCGGCCGAGGGCAGGCCGCGGAACCAGAGGTTGCGCTCCAGGTCCTTGGCCCGGTCGGCGGCGACCGCGGACTCGCGGGTGGGAAGCACGGCGATCCCGGTGGTCACGGCGTACCTGCGCTTGCTGTCCACATACGTGGCCCGCAGCACCCGGCGGCATTCCTGGCTGCGCAGGGTGGCGGCGAACTTGCCGGTCGCGGCCTTCTGGCACTGCTCGGTGAGGTTGGTCTTGACCCGGGTGAACGTCGTCCCCGCCACGGACACCTTCTTGACGAAGGCGTCGGCCACGCTCATCTTGCCCGGGTCGGTCTTCTCGGAGTTGAGCATCGTGGTGTTGATCGGCTCGGGCTCACCGGTGATGTCCAGTTTGTCGGTGGGGTCGATCTTTCCCGGACCGAGGATCGGATCCGCCGCGTTCGCCGCCTGCTTGGCGTTGAACGACTGGTAGGCGAAGAAGGCCCCGATGCCGATGCCGACCACCACGACCGCGACCACGGCCGCGAGCAGCGTCGTGCCGGCCCTGCCGCGGGTAGGCGGTGGGGGGGCGGGCGGCGGTTCGGGGGTGAACGCGGAGAGCGGGGTGAACGGCCCGCGCGTCGCCGCCGGGTCGCTCGGGGATGCCGGCGGCTCGCTCGCGGATGAGGACGTCACCGGCGGGGGAGGGAAGGCGGGGAGCGGGAACGGCGGGGTGACCGCCGGGACGCCGCTGGGCGGGGTCACCTGCTCCGCGGGGGTGAAGAGCGGCGCGGGCGGGCCGGAGGCGGCCGGCCGGGGGGCTGTCCGGCCGGGAGCGGTCTGCTCGGTGTCCGGCAGGGGCGCCTGCGAGATCGGCTCCGGCCCGATCGCCACGGGGTGCGCGACGGGTTGCGTGACGGGTGCCGGCATGGGGGGCCGAGCCGCCGGTACGGGCCGGTCGCTGTCCTCCAGGACGTCCTGGGGGTCGTTCCGGGGACCGGTCTGGGTGGGGGCGGGAGCCTGGGGCGGCGGGTCCTGGTGGGGTGAGGCGGCGCGGACGTCGACCGTCTTCCCGCTCTCGCCACCCTCCTGGAAGACCGCGTCCGGCGGCCAGACGGCGACGTCGCCGGGTTCTCCCGGGCGGGCGGCGGTCTCCTCCTGGTCGGTCCACACCGGCTCGCCGGTCGCGGCGGGCCAGGGAGCCTCCTGCCCGGACGAGGGCCAGACCTGCATGCCCGCGGCGGCGGCGGTGAAGGCCGGAGGCGGGTACCAGGGCGGTGCTCCCGGCACGATGGGCGCGGTGGACAGTGGTGGGCCGTCCTCCGGCTGGGCGTACCAGTCGTAGGGAGCTCCGTCGTCACCGGGGACCGTCCACGGCTGAGCCGCGCCCGGATCCGCCTCCGGCCACGGAGAAGGACTGCCGGGCTGCTCATCACCTGAGAGATCGGTCCGCGGCACGTGCGGCGAGGGCTGGCCGAAACTCGGCGGCGGCGTCGCCGGTGTCGCCGAACCCTCGGCTTCATGTCGGTGCTCGGACCCGGATTCCTGGCCACGCATACGCGGCAGCCTAGCGACAGAAGAGAGATCGTCATGCGGGTATGGCCGTATCGTCTGCCGGGTTCATGCCTGAAAGCGGCAGTATGGCCCTATGCTCAAGGCCGCTTGCCGGTCAACGAACGCGACTCCAGCGCGGGGGTGACGGTCGCGTCCGCCGCTCCGAAGGCCGCCTGGTTCAGTTGCTTGACCTCGTTCTTCTTCGGCAGGTGCCCGTCCTTGTACTGGAACCAGACCATTACCGCGTAGTGCCCATGGCGCCATTCGCCAACGAAAGCCTCGCCGGTTCCGAGAAGTTTGGTGACCTTATCCTTACCTGGAAGCGGTTTGATGTACTCTTCCCGCTCCTTGCCGGAACTGGCCGAGACGACCTTGGCGGCCCCCGCGGACGTCTTGAGGTTGGCGACTCCCACGGTTCCGATGATCTTCCCGGAGGCGTCGCGGAAGCTGGCACGCAGGAGCTGGGTGCACTTGGCGGCGGTGAGGGCCTTCTGGAGCCCGGCTCCCACCACGGCCTCGCCGCACTTCTTGTCCGTCCTGCGGGTGGTCATCAGGTAGCTCTTCCCGCCGATCCGTACCTTCCTGTGCTTGAACACCTCGTTCAGGGTGAGGGCGTACGGGTCGGTGGCGCGGGAGGAGGCGAGGCCGAACTTGCCGTTCGCGATGTTGGCGGGTGGCACGAGGGGGGCCTTGGCCGAGGGGGACGCCGCCCCGGGCACCGGGGCGGGGTCGGAGTTGGCCAGCACGGCCAGGCCGACGCCCCCGGCGATCAGCGCGACGAGCGCGCCGAGCGCGATGAAGATCGGGCGACGCGAGCGGGGGCCGTCGTCGTACGGGCTCCACATCTCCTGCCGTGGTCGCTCCTGCGGCGGGGAGGCCTGGACGGGCGGCGCCTGCGGCGCCCGTGGGGGCTCGGGGGCACGGTTGTGCGGCGAGGCGTCGAACCAGTGCTGGTCCTGTGCGGGCGGCGATGCGTCAGGCCGGTTGTAAGGCTGGCGGCGCGGCGGCTCCACGGGAAAACCCATGCGCCGAGCGTAGCCCCGTATCAGGGCCGGTTGGCTCAGGAGTATCCGAAGTCCTGGGTCCACCACGGCCCGTCGGGCCCCTGGACGGCACCGACGCCGGTGGCGGTGAGCTCGCAGTTGAGGATGTTGCGCCGGTGGCCGCTGGTCTCCATCCAGTTCCGCACCGCCTCGTCGGGAGAGGTGTAGCCGCGCCCGATGTTCTCCGCGCCGCCGTCGCGGTAGCCGGTGGCGTCCATTCGCTCCCAGGGCGACGTGCCGTCGGGAGAGGTGTGGGAGAGGCTGCCGGCGGACGCCATCCCGGCCGAGTGCCTCCTGGCGGACAGGACCAGCCTCCGGTCGATGCGGAGCGGCCCGCACCCGGCCCGCCTGCGCTCGATGTTGACGAGCCTGACCACCTCGCGCTCCATCGCGCCGAGGGCGGAGGTGGTGGTGGTGGCGCCGTCGTCACCGTTGCCGTTGAGCAGGTAGCGAGAGGGGCCGTCGTCGCCGGATCCGCCGAGCTTCGTGTCGGCGCCGTGGGTGGGGCGCGGGCGCCGGTCCGCCGGGACGGTCGGGAGGGCGGAGGGACGGGCGACCCGGGTGAGCGGAGCCCGCTCCACCTGCCCGGCCAGGGCGCCGTTGCTGGGTGTGGGTCTGATCGACCCGGGGTTGTTCAGGTAGATCTGCTCGGCGGCCTCTTCGTCACGGCTGCCCCGGCCGATGATGAAGCCGACCAGCAGGACCGTCATCAGGCACACGAACACCCCCATACGACGCAGGCGCGCTCGCTGGGTATGCCCGGGGTGAGGAAGCTGCCACATACCGCTATCAAAGATAGAGATGTTTGCGGTGAGGAAAAAGAGAAAGGTGAGAACGTGTTGGAACCGTCACGGACCCACGCTCTCCGCACGGCCCCGGTGCCGGGCTTCCCCGGACCTCGGTTTACCTGCCCGGCCGCTGCCGATCGCCCGCCGGCGCGTGGCGGTTCCCAGGCAGTGCCGGGTCCCAGGTAGAATGCCAGGGGCACCGCCGGAGAGTCATGTCTTTTTGACTCGTGCTCATCCGCGCCGGTACTCTGCTAGTTCGTTGTGTGCGAATTGGTCTCCTCTGCAGACCGATACGCGGCGCGTCCGGCGTCATCTCCTCTGTTCTGGAGACGGAAGGTCCGGGCTGTCGTGTGCCCGCACCTACCGACCCATGTTGCTGTCATCTCCGACAGCGCCGAAGACGCGACCAAAGAAGGCATACGACCGTGCGCACGTACACACCCAAGCCTGCCGAAGTCGAGCGTCAGTGGCACATCATCGACGCCACCGACATCGTGCTTGGCCGGCTGGCCAGCCACGTCGCGATCCTGCTTCGCGGTAAGCACAAGCCGACCTTCGCCAACCACGTCGACACCGGTGACTTCGTCATCGTCATCAACGCCGACAAGATCGCGCTGACCGGCAACAAGCTTGAGCAGAAGAAGGCTTACCGCCACTCGGGCTACCCGGGCGGTCTGCGTTCCATGACCTACGGCGAGCTCATGGACAAGCGTCCTGACCGCGCCGTCGAGAAGGCCGTGAAGGGCATGCTGCCCAAGAACGCTCTCGGCCGGAAGATGATCAAGAAGCTCAAGGTCTACTCCGGTTCCGAGCACCCGCACCAGGCGCAGCAGCCGGTGCCCTTTGAGCTCACCCAGATCGCCCAGTAGTCGCTAGCTGCTTGTCGCCAGCAGCGTTGGCCGACGGCCGACGCCGAGTAGGAAAGTTAGAGGAGAACCGTGGCTGAGCCCACCGGTGTCGAGACGCCCATCGAGGGCGATCAGGAAGCGTACTCCGCGGAGGAGTTCCCCTCCGAGTACACCTCCGAGTCCACTGTCAGCGGCGACGTCGCCGTCCGTAAGCCCATCACCACCGGCAACTCGTACGGCACTGGGCGCCGCAAGGAGTCCGTCGCCCGCGTGCGCATCGTGCCGGGCACCGGCAAGTGGACGATCAACGGTCGTACGCTTGAGAACTACTTCCCGAACAAGGTCCACCAGCAGATCGTCAACGAGCCCTTCGTGGTTCTTGGCGCCGAGGACCAGTTCGACGTCATCGCCCGCATCAACGGTGGCGGCGTCACCGGCCAGGCCGGTGCCCTGCGCATGGGCCTCTCCCGCGCGCTGACCGCCCTGGACGTCGAGGTCAACCGCCCGCCGCTGAAGAAGGCAGGCTTCCTGACCCGTGACGCCCGCGCCACCGAGCGCAAGAAGTACGGTCTCAAGAAGGCCCGCAAGGCTCCGCAGTACAGCAAGCGTTAAGTTGGGGCGCCTTTTCGGCACCGACGGGGTACGTGGGGTCGCGGGACGCGACCTCACGGCCGAGCTCGCCATGGACCTGTCCGTGGCCGCGGCTCATGTCCTCGGCGATGCCGGGGCGTTCAGCGCCAGCGTGGGGCGGCGAGGCCGCCCCGTCGCCGTCGTGGGCCGGGACCCCCGGGCTTCAGGAGAATTCCTGGAGGCCGCGGTGGTCGCCGGCCTTGCGTCGTCTGGCGTGGACGTTCTCCGGCTCGGCGTGCTGCCCACCCCGGCGGTCGCTTACCTGACCACGGCTCTCAGAGCCGACATGGGCGTGATGATCTCCGCCTCCCACAACCCCGCCCCGGACAACGGGATCAAGTTCCTCGCTCGCGGCGGCTACAAGCTGCCGGACGCGGTGGAGATCGAGATCGAGCAGCGGCTCGGCGAGAAGTGGGAGCGCCCTGTCGGTGCCTCGGTCGGCCGCGTGCGCGAGGCGTACGGCGAGGCCGACCGTTACGTGTCCCACGTGCTGTCCACGGTGGACTGCCGTCTCGACGGCCTCAACGTGGTCCTCGACTGCGCCCACGGCGCCGCCCACATGGTGGCTCCCGAGGCGTTGCTGCGGGCCGGGGCCACGGTGGAGACGATCGGGGCGCGCCCCGACGGCCTCAACATCAACGCCGGGGTCGGCTCCACCCACCTGGAGAAGCTCCAGCAGATCGTCGTCTCCCGCGACGCGGATGTGGGCATCGCCTACGACGGCGACGCGGACCGTTGCCTGGCCGTCTCGCACACCGGCGAGATCGTCGACGGTGACCAGATCATGGCGGTGCTGGCCATGGCCATGCACGCCGAGGGGAAGCTGGTCGGCGACACCGTGGTGGCCACGGTCATGTCCAACCTGGGTTTCAAGCTCGCGCTCAAGAGCGCGGGGATCGACGTGGTGGAGACCGCCGTGGGCGACCGCTACGTCCTGGAGGCCATGAGGGCGGGCGGTTACAACCTGGGTGGCGAGCAGTCCGGCCACGTCCTCATGCTCGACCACGCCACCACCGGGGACGGCCTGCTGACCTCGCTGCACCTGCTGGCGGTCATGGCGCGGGCGAAGAAGCCGCTGGCGGAGCTGGCCTCGGTGATGACCCGTCTGCCGCAGGTCCTGGTCAACGTGAAAGACGTCGACCGGGCCAAGGCGTCGGCTCCGGAGCTGGAGACCGCGGTCGCCGCCGCGGAGTCGGAGCTGGGGGAGACCGGCCGGGTGCTGATCCGGCCGAGCGGCACCGAGCCGATGATCCGCGTCATGGTCGAGGCCGCCTCGGCGGAGCAGGCCGAGCAACTGGCGGGCCGGCTGGCCGAGGTCGTCCGTACGGCCTGCGTCTGAATCACCTGGATCACCAGAGCACGGCCCGCACTCCGAGTGCGGGCCGTGCTCTGACGTTTCCCGGCCCTCAGCGCTGCGACGATGAGCGATCGCGCATGTGACGTCCTTTCCGCCCTTCTTGTCCGGCGCCACGCCGCACTTCGCGTTGATTGACACTCTAAGTAGTTGATCGGACACTTTCAGTGTTTGCGGAGGGATTCCCCTTCCCAGCACGGTTCATCGTGTCGAACGGCTCCGAGCCCGGCGGTCGGCTGATCGCCTCGATGGCCACGATGCCCGTAGGGCGGAAGACCGCCGGCATCACGATCGATCGAAGGGGTGTCGCGCCGTGTCCTTGTTTCCCGCTGTTCTCGGCGCCGTCCCCATGACCGGCCCCGCGATCCGCTTCGCGGATCTCCGGTGGTCACGATGAACGGCATCCCGTGCCCGGCGAGGGGAGCGGGCCGATCCACGGTCACGGCGAAGGGCGTGCTGCCGCGATGCGGGCGGACCCTCTCCGGACTTCTCGTGCTGAGCATGGCCGCCGGTGCGCTGAGCGTCCCGGCCACCACGGCCGCGTCGGCGGCCGGCACCGTCGTGTTCAACCAGCCCTTCCACAACAACACGGCCAACGGCACCGGTGCCGTGGTGCTGCCCTCGCTGCCGAGCGGGTCGAGCGGGTCGAACTACGCCTGCCTGACCGCCTCCGGCAACGGCGGCACCGGCGTCCTGCAGAGCTGCAGCGGGAACACCGACAGTCAGGGCTCGGGCAAACTGCGCCTGACGAACGCGACGACCAACAAGACGGGTGGTCTCTTCGGCGCGGTCAGCGTGCCCGCCTCGCAGGGGCTCGACGTGACGTTCAACACCTACCAGTACGGCGGGGGCGGGGCCGACGGCATCACCTTCGTGCTGGCGGCGGTCGATCCGGCGAACCCGAAGTCGCCGGCCAACATCGGTCAGTCGGGCGGCGCTCTCGGCTACTCCGGGACCGGCTCGATCGTCGGCCTGGCGTACGGCTATCTCGGCATCGGCCTCGACGTGTACGGAAACTTCAGCAGCGGCACCTACCAGGGAAGCGGCTGCGCGAACCTGCCGGGAACGGGGGTTCGGGTACCCGGCCAGGTCGTCATCCGCGGGCCGGGCAACGGTACCGTCGGATACTGCGCGCTCAACACCACGGCCGCCTCGACGAGTGCCACCCCACTGGCGCTGCGGGCGACCAGCCGTACCGCCGTTCCTGTGCAGATCGGTATCAACCCCACCGCGGCGTCGCTGACCACCGCCGCCGGACTGGTGGTCCCGCCCAGCAGTTACGTGGTGGTGGTCACCCTGGTGGGCGGTACGAACAAGACCCTGACCGGCAGTCTTCCGACGGTGCCCACCGGCCTGTATCCGGCGAGCTGGCTGAACGCCAACGGGACTCCCCGGCAACTGGCCTTCGGCTGGGTGGCCTCCACCGGAAGCGTGACCGACTTCCACGAGGTCGACGCGGCCACGGTGACCACGGTCAGCTCGGTCCCCCAGCTGACCGTCGCGCAGACCGGCTACAGCGCCACGACGCCGGCGCCGGGCAGCCCCGTGACCTACAGTGTCGTCTCCGGTGTCAGCGCGGACGGCATCGCGGAATCCTCGCCGATCTCGATGACCCAGACCATGCCGGCCGGGGTGGTGCCCACCGGCGCCTACGGAACGGGATGGGTCTGCGCGGCGCCGGTCGGGCAGTCCGTCACCTGTACCAACGGCAACGTCCCGTTCGCGGCCGGAGCGACGTTACCGCCGATCACGATGACGGGCGTCGTCACCGGGACCGGTGTCACCCAGGCCCTGATCCAGACCGCGACCGTGGTCACCGCCTCGTCGATCGACGCCAACCCCGCCTACTCGACGACGACGACCCAGGGAACGCCGCCGTCGGCGCCCAGCGGCGTCAGCCTGAGTTCGACGACGGGTTCGATCTCCGGCGGCTCCTCGAACATCGTGAGCGGGACGAACATCTCCAACGCGACGGCCATCATGATCGGTACCGCCGCCGAGCAGGCGGCCGGCACCGCCGTCGTCCTGACGCCCTGCGCCTCGGGGGCCACCACCGGGTGTTTCACCGCCAATGCCAACGGCACGTTGACCATTCCCGCCATGCCTGCCCGAGCCGCCAGCGCGTCGGTGTCGGTCACCGTGGTCACCCTGGGACTCGCCGCGTCCGCCACCTACGTCTACGCCGCCTCCCCGGCCGCGCCCGCCGCCCCCACCGCCACGGCGGGGGTGAGCAGCGCCACGGTGACCTGGACGGCGCCGAACAACAACGGCGGCGCCATCACCGGTTACCTGGTGACCCCGTACAAGAACGGGGTGGCCCAGACCCCGGTGGCCTATGACGCCTCGACCACCACCCGGACGCTGAGCGGGCTGACCACCGCTGTGCCGTACACCTTCACGGTGACCGCCACGAACGCCTTCGGCACCGGGACGGCCAGTCCGGCGTCCGGCGCGGTCACCCCGTACGCCGTTCCCGGCAGGCCGGCCATCACCTCGGCCACCGCCGGAACCTCCTCGGTGAACCTCACCTGGACGGCGCCGGCGACGAACGGCAGTGACATCACCGGCTACCTCGTCACGCCCTACATCGGTGGCGTCGCGCAGCCGTCCCAGACGTTCAACGGCAATGCGACCACCCAGGCCGTCACCGGTCTGACACCGGGGACCTCGTACCGGTTCACCGTAGCCGCGGCGAACGCGGCGGGCTCCGGCACGCCGTCCGAATCGTCGGCCACCGTCGTCCCCAACTCCGCTCCCGCCTTCACCTTCGCGGCGCCGCCTGCCGGCGAGGTGAACGTCTCCTACAGTGTCCCGCTGACCGTGAGCGGGGGCACCGCGCCGTACACCTGGTCGGTCAGCGCGGGCGGCCTGCCGCCCGGTCTCACCCTGAACGCCTCCACCGGCGTGCTGTCGGGCACCCCCACGCTGGGGAGCGGTTACTCCTTCACCGCCCAGGTGACGGACGCCAGCAACGTGACCGTCACCCGGGCGGTCACCCTGGTCATCGCGGCGGCGCCCGCCCTGACGTTCCCGGCGCCGCCCAACGGCGAGGTGAGCATCCCCTACAGTGTCCCGCTGACCGTGAGCGGGGGCACCGCGCCGTACACCTGGTCGATCACGGCGGGCAGTCTGCCGCCCGGTCTCACCCTGAACGCCTCCACCGGCGTGCTGTCGGGCACCCCGACGGCGGGAGGCGCCTACTCCTTCTCCGTCAAAACGCTCGACGCCCTGAACCAGGGCGACACCAGGACGGTGAGCCTGACGATCGCAGCGCTGCCGGCGTTCACCTTCCCAGCGCCACCGGCAGGGCAGGTCGGAGTCTCCTACAGCGTCCCGCTCACCGTCAGCGGAGGGGTCACGCCCTACACCTGGTCGGTCAGCGCGGGCAGCCTGCCCCCTGGGCTCACCCTGAACGCCTCCACCGGCGTGCTGTCGGGCACCCCGACCACGACGGGCGGCTCCCCCGTCACCTTCCGGGTGGTCGACGCCGCCGGCCTGGCCGCCACCCAGTCCGCGACGCTGGTCATGGTGGCCGGGCCGCTGGTCATGGTCAAGACGGCCAATGCCTCCTCGGTGGTGCCCGGTGAAACGCTCACCTACACGATCACCGTGAACAACACCGGGTCGAGCGCCTTCAACGGGGCGACACTGACCGACCCGCTGGCGGGTGTTCTCGACGACGCGACCTACAACGGTGACGCGTCCGCGAACATCGGCTCGGTCTCGGTGACCGGTCAGAGCCTGACCTGGACCGGCAACGTGCCGGCCGGAGCGACGGTGACCATCGGCTACTCGGTCACCGTGAGCAACCCGGGCACCGGTAACAAGGTGCTGGCCAACGCGGTGACCTCGTCGACCGTCGGCAGCACCTGCCCGAGTGGCGGTGGCGACCCCCGGTGCTCCGCCACCGTCACCGTGTCCGGCCTGTCCATCGCCAAGGTCGCCAGCGTCGCGACGACGACCCCCGGCGGGACGATCGGCTACACCGTCACGGTGACGAACAACGGTCAGACCCCGTACACCGGCGCGACGTTCGTCGACTCGATGGCCGGCCTGCTCGACGACGCCGTCTACAACGCGGACGCGACCGCCTCCGGTGGCAGCGTGTCGTACACCGGCCCCAACCTGACCTGGACCGGGAACCTCGCTCCCGGCGCGAGCGCGAACATCACCTACTCGGCCACGGTGCGAAACCCCGACGGCGGGGACCGGACCGTATCCAACACGATCACCTCCGGTACCCCCGGCAGCACCTGCCCGGCCGGCAACCGCGCCGCGCCGTGCACCGCCACCGTCACGGTCCTGGTTCCGGGCCTCACGATCAGCAGCGGCGCGGACGTGGCCACCACCACGCCGGGCTCGGTCGTGAACTACACGTTGACGGCCGCCAACACCGGGCAGACCCCGTACGCCGGGACCGGCTTCACCGCCTCCCTGGCGGGTGTGCTGGACGACGCGACGGTCAACGGCAGCCTCTCCGCGACGTCGGGCACCGTCGTCAACAATCTGGACGGCACCTTCACCTGGACGGGCAACCTGGCCATCGGCGCGAGCGTCACCATCACGGGCTCGGTCACCGTGAACGATCCCGACACCGGCGACAGGCTCCTGCGGACCGCCGTCACCTCCGCCGCGCCGGGTAACAACTGCCCGGCCGGCAACCAGGCCCCCGGGTGCTTCAGCACCGTCACGGTCCTGATCCCCGGCCTGACGATCGTCAAGTCGGCCGGCACGTCGACCACGACTCCCGGCTCGGTCGTGAACTACACGGTCGCGGTCACCAACACCGGGCAGACCGCCTACACCGGCGCGACGTTCGCCGACGCGCTGGGCGGGGTGCTCGACGACGCGACCTACAACGCGGACGCCGCCGCGACCAGCGGCTCGGTCGGCTTCGCCGGCTCCACGCTGACCTGGACCGGCAACCTGGCGGTCGGCGCGAGTGCCACGATCACCTACTCGGTCACCGTCGACAACCCCGACACCGGGAACAGGACGCTGACCGGCACCCTCACCTCGGCCACCGCCGGCGGCAACTGCCCCGCGGGCGGCGGTGACCCCCGGTGCGCCGGCAGCGTGACGGTTCTCGTCCCGCGGCTGACGATCAGCACCGGGGCGGACGTGGCCACGACGACCCCGGGGGGCGTCGTGAACTACACCACCACGCTGGCCAACACCGGGCAGACCCCGTACACGGGCATCGGCGCCGTGTTCGACGTCTCGGCCGCGTTCGACGACGTGACCTACGGCGGCGACCTCACGGCCAGTTCCGGCAGCGTCGGCATCTCCCCGGGAGGCTCGATCACATGGTCCGGGGACATCGCGATCGGTGCGACGGTCACCATCACCGGCTCGGTCACGGTGAACGATCCCGACACCGGCGACAGGGTCCTGAGAGGCGCCGTCACGTCCGCCGCTCCCGGCAGCACCTGCCCGGTCGTCGGCGCGTCGGCGCCCGGGTGCTTCACCCTGGTCACCGTCCTGGTCCCGGCGTTGGCGATCACGAACACCGCCGACACCCGGACGACCACGCCGGGTGGCACGGTCACCTATACGACGACGGTGACCAACACCGGGCAGACCCCCTACAGCGGTGCCCGGGTCACCGGCCAACTGGCCCAGGTGTTCAACGACGCCGTCTACAACGGCGACGCGACCGCGACGACCGGCACCGTGGCCTTCGCCGGGTCCGACCTGACCTGGACCGGTGACCTGGCGATCGGGGCGAGCGCGACCGTCACCTACTCGGTCACCGTGCGAAACCCCGACCGCGGCGACAAGGTGATGACCAACACCGCGGTGTCGTCCGCCCCGGGCAGCACCTGCCCGGTGGGGAGCGCCGGCACGGGGTGCGTCTCGGTGGTGACGGTCCTGGTGCCGAGGCTGACCATCGCGGCGAGCGCGGACACCGGTACGACGAGGCCGGGGGCCACCGTCGGCTACACGGTCACCGTCACCAACTCCGGGGAGACCCCGTACACCGGGGCCGCCGTCACCGACCTGCTGACCGGGGTGCTGGACGACGCGACCTACAACGCGGACGCCGGCGCCACGACGGGTACGGTCACCCTCGCCGGGTCCAACCTGGGCTGGACCGGTGACCTGGCGGTCGGCGCGAGTACCACGATCACCTACTCGGTCACCGTGAACGATCCCGGCACCGGAGACGCTCTGCTCTCCAGCACCGCCGTCTCGCCCACCACGGGGAGCAACTGCCCGACAGGGGGCACCGATTCGCGCTGCACCGTCGTGGTGGCGGTGGCGCGGCTGGTCATCTCGCAGGGTTACGTCGGGAGCAGTGCCACACCGGGTTCGACGATCCGGCTCAACGCCACCTTCACCAACACCGGGAAGGTCCCCTACACGGGGATCAGCGTCTCCAGTCCGACCGCCGGCACCGTCGACGACGCCGTCCCCAACGGTGACCAGACCGCGAGCTCCGGGACGCTGGTCCTCGGCGCCACGGCCATCACCTGGACCGGCAACATTCCCGTCGGAGGCACCGTCACGGTCACCGGCACCCTGACCGTGAAGAATCCTCCCACCGGGAACAAGATCGTCACCGGCACCCTGGTCTCGGCCGCTCCCGGTAACAACTGCCCGGCCGGCGGCTCCGACCCCCGTTGCACGGCCCTGCTCAACGTCGTCGTCCCCGGCTTGACGATCACCAACACCGCCGACACCTCCGTCACGGTCCAGGGGGGCACCGTCGGCTACACGGTCACCGTCACCAACTCCGGGCAGACGCCGTACACCGGTGCGACGTTCACCGAGGCGCTGGCGGGCGTGCTGGACGACGCGGTCCACAACGGCGACGCGACGGCGACGACCGGCGGCGTCTCCTTCGCCGGCTCCGATCTGACCTGGACCGGCGATCTGGCGGTCGGGGCGAGCACGACGATCACCTACTCGGTCACCGTGCGAAACCCCGACCCCGGAGACAGGAACCTGACCGGCACGATCTCCTCGCCCACCGGCGGCGGCAACTGCGCCCCGGCGAGTGGCAACGCGCAGTGCACCAGCACCGTGATCGTGCTCGTCCCCGCGCTGACCGTCGTCCAGACCGACGTGCCCACCAAGGCCGTGCCGGGAAGCACGATCACCTACACGATCATCGCCACCAACACCGGACAGCTCCCCTACGCGGGGGTGACGTTCACCGAATCGCTGGCGGATGTGCTGGACGACGCGGTCCACAACGGCGACGCGACGGCGACGACCGGCGGCGTCTCCTTCGCCGGCTCCGATCTGACCTGGACCGGAGACCTCGCGCCCGGCGCGAGCACGACGATCACCTACACGGTCACCGTCGACAACCCGGTGACCGGTAACGCGAACCTGGCGAGCGTGATCACCTCCACCGCCGCCGGTAACAACTGCCCGGCCGGCGGGACCGACCCCCGCTGCGGCACCAGCGTCCCGGTCACCCAGACCACCTCGCTGACCTTCGACAAGGCCGCGAGCACCCCCTCGGCCGGGCGGGGCGAGACGGTCACCTACACCGTCACGATCAGCAACAGCGGGCTGACGCCCTACGTCGGCGCGACGTTCACCGATGATCTGACCGACGTCCTGGACGACAGCACCTACAACAACGACGCCGTGGCGGGCACGGGCACCGTCGGCTACACCGCGCCCAAACTGACCTGGACCGGAACCGTCCCCGCCAGTGGATCGACCACGGTCGTCTACTCGGTGACGGTGGGCACCTCACCCGACGGGGCCCTCGTCAACACCCTGGTCTCGACCTCGCCGGACGGCAACTGCGCCGCGGCGAGCGCCGACCCGCGCTGCTCGGTCACCGTGACCGTGGCCAGGCTGACCATCGTGACCACGTCCAACGCGGCGACCTACCTGCCGGGCGAGGTGGTGCACTACACGTCGGTGATGACCAACGCCGGGCAGACGCCGTACAACGGGATCAGCGTGCTGTTCAACGGGATCGGGGGGGTCGACGACAGCGTGCCCAACGGCGACCAGAGCGCGACCTCCGGGTCGCTGTCGCTGGGTCTCGACGGGCTGACCTGGACCGGCAGCATTCCGGTGGGCGGCAGCGTCACGCTGACCGGCAGCATCACGGTGAACAACCCCGACACCGGCGACAAGCTGATCACACTCACCTCGGTCTCCGCGGCGCAGGGCAGCGGCTGTCCGGTGGCGGCCGCTCCCGGCTGCACCACCTCGGTCACCGTGCTGACCCCCGGCCTGACGATCACCAAGGTCGCGGACCGGAGCGTGGTGGTCCCCGGCGGCACGGTCGCCTACACGCTCACCATCGCCAACAGCGGGAACAGCGCGTACGCCGGCGCCGTGGTCACCGACTCGCTGACCGGCGCGGTGGACGGGGCGGCCTACAACGGTGACGCGAGCGCCACGAGCGGCACGGTCGGCTTCGCGGGCGAGGCCCTGACCTGGACCGGCGATCTGGCGGTCGGCGCGACCGCGACCGTCGGTTACTCCCTCACCGTGAACAGCCATCCCAACGGTGACAAGCTCATGAGCAACGACGTCGCCTCCACCGAGATGGGCAGCACCTGCCCGCCCGGCAGCGGGAGTTCGGCCTGCAACGCGAGGGTCGTCATCCTCACCCCGATCCTGACGATCGTGAAGACACCCGGCACCGCGTCGACCACCCCCGGAGGGACGGTCGCCTACACGGTCACTGCCACCAACACCGGGCAGGTGTCCTTCGCCGCGGCGACGTTCACCGACGCGCTGGCCGGAGTGCTGGACGACGCGGCCTACAACACCGACGCGAGCGCCACGCGCGGCACCGTCACCTTCGCCGGCTCCAACCTGACCTGGACCGGAGCCCTCGACCCCGGCGACGGGGTCACCCTCACCTACAGCGTCACGACGAACGCCCCCGGTACCGGTGACCAGAAGCTGACCAACACGGTCACCTCGGCCACCGCGGGCAGTACCTGCCCGGCCGGAAGTACCGACACCCGCTGCTTCAGCGAGGTCCTGATCTCAAGAATCAGGATCACTATGACGGCGGACGCCTTCACCGCCGTCCCGACCGGGGTCGTCGAGTACACGGTCACGATCGCCAACACCGGGCGGACGCCGTACAGCGGCCGCATCACCGTGAACGGCCTGCTCGCCGGGGTCCTCGACGACGCGGTCTACAACGGTGACGGAACGGCCTCGTCGGGAAACCTCGTCTTCACCCCCGCGGCCGGCCAGATGGCGTGGACCGGTCTTCTCCCGATCGGCACGAATGTCACCATCACCTTCTCGGTGAGGGTGCGGAACCCCGATCCGGGCGACAAGGTGCTGAACGCCGTCATGACCTCCGACGCCCCGGGCAACAACTGCCCGGTGGGGGGCACCGACCCGCTCTGTGCCTCGGAGGTCACCGTGCTGACCCCCGTCCTGGCCCTGGTCACGAGCGCCGACCGGACGACGGTCGCTCCCGGCGGGACCGTCACCTACACGACCACGGTCGCCAACACCGGCCAGACCCCGTACACCGGGGCGACGGCGACCGACGACCTCGCGGGGGTGCTCACGGACGCCACCTACAACGGTGACGCGAGCGCCACGAGCGGCACCGTCACCCTGACCGGCTCCGCTCTGACCTGGACCGGTGACCTGGCGGTCGGCGCGATAGCGACGATCACCTACTCGGTCACCGTGAACAACCCCGACCTGGGCGACAAGCTGCTCGAAAACCAGGTCTTCTCCGACACGCTGGGCAGTACCTGCCCGTCCACCGGCTCCGTTCCGGCGTGCACGGCGCTCGTCACCGTGCTCGTTCCGGCGCTGACCATCGTCAAGACGGCCGACGCGGTGACCACGACCCCCGGTGGCACGGTCGGCTACACGATCACGGTCACCAACACCGGGCAGACGGACCACACCGGCGTGACCGTCACCGATCCGCTGGCGGCGGTGCTGGACGACGCCGCCTACAACGGGGACGCGACCGCCACGGTCGGCACGGTCGGCCTTGCCGGGCAGAGCCTGACCTGGACCGGCGATCTGGTGATCGGCGCGACGGTGACCATCGGCTACTCGGTCACCGTCAACGATCCGGGCGACGGTGACCGGCTGCTCACCGGCACCGTCGCCTCCGGCGCACCGGGCAGCACCTGCCCGGTGGGTGGTGGCACCCCTGCCTGCACCTCGACGGTGACCGTGCTCACCCCGGGACTGGCCGTCTCCATCGCCGCGGACAAGGCGACCGCGACCCCCGGAGGCGTCGCGCGGTTCACGATCACGATCGCCAACACCGGCCAGACCCCGTACACCGGGGTGAGCGTCGCGAACGCTCTCGCCGACGTGCTGGACGGGGCCGCCTACAACGGGGACGCGACCGCCACGGTCGGCACGGTCGCCGTCGCCGGGCAGACCCTGACCTGGACCGGCGATCTGGCGGTCGGCGCGACGGTGACCGTCACCTACACGGTGACGGTCGACGACCCCGACACCGGGGACACCGGCATGACCGGCGTCGTCTCCTCGTCCGCGCCGGGCAGCGGCTGCCCGGTGGCCTCCACCGCCCCGGCCTGCACCGCGACCGTCACCATCCTGATCCCCGCGCTGAGCATCGCGATGACCGCCGACACGGCGACCACGACCCCCGGGAGCACGGTCGGCTACACGATCACGGTCACCAACACCGGGCAGACGGACCACGCCGCGGCCTCCGTCGTCGCCGCGCTCGACGGGGTGTTCCCCGACGCCGTCTACAACGGGGACGCGAGCGCCTCCACCGGCGTCTTCGACTACACGGCGCCGAAACTGACCTGGACCGGCGCCCTCGCGATGGGCGCGAGCACCGTGATCACCTACTCCGTCACGGTGCGGGATCCCGACCCCGGTGACAAGGTCCTGGCCGGCGGCGTGAGCTCCACCACGCAGGGCAGCACCTGTCCGGTGGGCGGCACCGACCCGGCCTGCGCGACACTCGTGCGCGTCCTGGTGCCGCAACTCACGATCACGGCGACCGCCGACACCGGCACCGTCGTCGCCGGGGGCACCGTCCACTACACGGTTACCCTGGCCAACACCGGCGAGACCGACTACGCCGGTGCCGCGTTCACCGAGTCACTGGCCGGGATGCTCGACGACGCCGTCTACGGCGACGACGCGAGTGCCTCCAGCGGCACCGTCGCCTTCGCCGACGACGTCCTCGGCTGGAGTGGCGACCTCGCCATCGGTGCCACCGCGACGGTCACCTATTCGGTCACCACCATCCATCCCCCTCCGGGTGACAAGGCCCTGACCGGCACCGTCAGCTCCGCCGCCGCCGGAACGACATGTCCCGCGGCGGGAGGCGATCCTCGCTGCACCACGACCGTCGCGGTCCTGACTCCCGGTCTCACCATCACCAAGACCGCTGACAACAGCGGTGCCGTGGCGGTGAAGGCCACCGTCCAGTACACGATCACGGTCACGAACACCGGTGAGACCCCGTACGCCGCTGCCGTGGTCACCGACTCGCTGGCCGGGGTGCTCGACGACGCCGTCTACAACAACGACGCGAGCGCCTCCAGCGGCACCGTCAGCTATGCCGGCGGGGTCCTCGGCTGGACCGGGGCGCTGCCGATGGAGGCGAGCGCGGTCATCACCTTCACCGTCGTCACCGATGAGGAGGCCACGGGTGACGGAACCCTCGACAACCGGGTCACCTCGGCGACGACGGGTGGCAACTGCCCGGTCGGGGGCACCGACCCGCGCTGCTCGGTCGTGATCACCCTGATCCCCACCAGCATCACCCTCACCGACCTGACCGGCGGTTTCGTCCTGGCAGGCACCCCGGATTCGACGGTCAGGAGCAACGGAGCCGTGACCATGACCGTCATCACGAACAGCTTCGACGGCTACAGCGTCACCGTGCAGGCGGATTCGGCCGAGCTCACCTCGGACCGGCCCGGCAACGACGCCACCATCCCGATCGGGAACCTGCGCGTGCGCGAGAGCGGCACATCGGCCTTCCAGGACGTCTCGGCCACCACCCCGGTGCTCGTCCACCGGCAGGACGGCCCGTCCGCTCCCGGCGGGGACGCCATCGGCAATGACTTTGAGGGTTACATCCCCTTTGTTCCGGTCGGCGGCTATTCGGCGACGCTCACCTACGTCGCGACGGCCAGTTGACGCGCAGACGCCCCCGCCGGGAACCCGGCGGGGCGCACCAGGCACCTCTCACCCGACACCCGAACAACGTGAAGGAGCAAGCCATGGCAGTGATCACACGGTGTGCCGCCGCTCTCTGCGGACTCGGCGCGGTCCTGGTCGTCACCCTTGCCACGCCCTCGGCGGCGTCCGCCCTCAAACCGCATCCCGACGGCAAGGAGGGGAAGGCGGCCGTCATGGCCGCCCCCAGGCTGAGCATCGGCATCGACAACGGCCAGACCACCGCCGAGGAGGGGGACCGGTTCACCTACACCGTCACCGTCGACAACATCGGCGCGGACAGGGCGCGTGGACTCAGGGTCACCCAGAGCCTGCCGACCGGCCTGCACCTCGTCTCGGCCGACGGCCAGGGCAGGGCCGAGGCGGGCCAGGTGCTCTGGACCGCCGATGTGCCGGCGGGTGAGAAGGTCGTCTTCCACACCGTCGCCGAGGTGCGAGACACCCCCCAGGACCTGCTCCGCCTGGCCACCGTCGCCTGTGCGAGCGTCAAGACGGACGACAGGCCCCTGGTCTGCGCCACCCACTCCGACCGGTTGCCGGCCGGTGCGGCCGCCGAGGCGGCCGCCCACGAGGCGGCCGGCCCCGTGACGAGCCGCCTGTGGTACGCGGGCGCCGGCGCCGGCCTGCTGGCCCTGGCCGTGCTCCTGGCCTTCCGCCGAACCGGACTCCGCCGTCACCCGGGGCGGTCGTCCTCGTAACGATCGCGCCCGGCCTCATGGACCCGCGTACCTGTGCACCTCCGGCCGTGGGGGTGCACAGGGCCTACTCGTCGCCGGTGAGGGAGAAGCCGCGGAGGCGCTGGCCCGACCAGACCACCGCGCCGACGGTGATGATCAGCAGGGCCGGTACGGCGAAGCCGAGGGTGATCTCGGTGGAGAAGAACGGCGAGGAGGACACCTGGTCGGCGATCGACTGGGCCCACTGCTGGATGGAGAACCTCCGGGCGCCGGGGACGAAGTTGCCCACCACACCCTCCCAGACGAGCGCGTAGACGATGCCGATGGTGACCGCGTGCCGGGTCAGCACGCCCAGCAGCATGAACACCGCCGCGTACGCGATCCCGCCCACCAGGGCGCCGAGGGCGAAGCCGTAGGCGATCCCGGATTCGAGGTTGACCAGCAGGTAGGCCGCGACAAAGGTCGGTACGGCGGCGAACAGCGCGAGCATCGAGGCGGCGACCGCGAACTTGGTCTGCGCGATCACCGGGCGGGAGATCGGCTTGGCCAGCAGGTGGATGATCGTGCCGTCGTCGATCTCGGGGGCGATCACCCCGGTCCCGGCGATCAGACCGAGCAGCGGCAGCATGGTGCCGATGGCGAAGGTCCGCATGAGCGTGACCGCGGTCCGCTCGTCGGCGGCGCCGATGAGGTTCAGCAGGGCCGCCATGGCGACCAGCACCAGGGGCAGCATGATCAGCAGCCAGATCCGGCGGCGGCCGAGGAGGGCCCGGTAGGAGATTCCGGCGATGACACCGTTCATGATCAGCTGCTCCTGTTGATCAGGTAGGAGAAGACGCTCTCCAGGTCCTCGTCGGCGGGGGAGACCTGCCAGACGCGTACGTCCGCGTCCCTGGCGACCCTGGGCAGCAGACGGGTGAAGCGCCGGAAGTCGACCGCCTGCACCTCCAGGCCCGCCGCGGTCAGCGAGACCGCGCCCGAGGAGGCGTCGGCGATCAGCGCGGACGCCAGGCGGCGGTCGTCGCTGGAGCGGACCCTGAACAGGTGCGGGCGGTCGGTCATCCGGCGGCGGATCTCACGGAAGTCCCCGGAGGCGGCGTGCCGGCCCGCGACCAGCACCTCGATGTGCTGGGCGACGCGTTCCACCTCCTCCAGGATGTGCGAGCTGAACAGGATGGTCTTGCCCGCCGCGCCCATGGCGCCGACCAGGTCCATCAGGTGCAGGCGCTGGCGGGGGTCCATGCCGTTGAACGGCTCGTCGAGCAGCAGGACCTGGGGGTCGTGCACCAGGGCGGCGGCCACCTTGACACGCTGGCGCATGCCCTTGGAGTACGTCTCGATCCTGCGGTCCTTGGCGCTCTCCATCTCCACCAGGGCGAGTGCCTTGCCGGCGGCGTCCTCGGGGTCGGGCAGGCGGTGCAGCCTCGCGCTGGACAGCACGAACTGCCAGCCGGTGAGGAAGCCGTAGACGGCCTCGCGCTCGGGGACCAGGCCGATGGAGCGGTAGATCTGGTGGTTGCGCCAGATCCGGTCGCCGTCCAGGGTGACGGTGCCGCCCGAGGGCGCCAGGAACCCGGCCATCATGTGCAGCAGCGTGGACTTGCCCGCGCCGTTCGGGCCGAGCAGCCCGGTGACGCCGGGGCCGACGGTCATGGTGATGTCGTTGACGGCGACCACGTTGCCGTACCAGCGGGAGACCTGTGCCAGTTCGATCCTCATCGGGAGGCCGCCTTCCGGTAGCGCGCGATCAGGGCCGTCACGGACAGGCCGATCAGCACGATCATGATCACTCCGGCGACCAGGCTGCCCGCGCCCGAGGGGTAGATGACGTTCGAGGCGGGGGCCGCCCCGAAGATTCCGACGTGCACGGCGGCGTCCACCAGGAAGAACGGGTTGATCAGCCAGGCCCACGCGGCGGCGGCGTCGTTGCCCATCGACTCCAGCACCCCGAACAGCACGGTGGAGACGGCGGAGGCGAGCAGGTAGAGGGCGATGACCGAGGCCACGCCCAGACCGCGTCTGGGGGTGAACGAGGCGATGGCGATGCCGAGGCAGGCCAGCAGCAGCGCGTAGCCGGCCGCGCCGGCCATGCCGGTGAGGTATTCGACGGTGTGCGTGTCGCCGGGCAGGTCGATGACCACCTCGCCGATGAACAGCACGGTGAGCGGCACCGCCAGCAGCAGGAACATCGCCGCGGTCATCGCCGCCAGCTTCGCCCCGACGTAGTCCCAGAGCGTCACCGGGCGCGACAGGTAGAGCGGTAGCACCCGGAAGCGCAGGTCGGGGGCGACGGCGTACGGCGACTGCGAGGCCAGGAAGATCGCGAGGACGGCCTGCATGATCACCGCGTACTCGGTGTAGCGCATCCCCTCCTGCTTGATCAGCGCCATGACCGCGATGGACACGACGGCGGGCAGGAGCATGACGCCCACCAGCATGAAGGGAATGATCTTGGAGCGGGCGGTGCGGCCGAGTCCGAAGATCCCGCGCAGGCTGTGCACGGCCAGCGCGGCGGTGGCGTGGCCCCGGCCGAGCCGCGCCCCGTCGTAGTGGCGGTATCCGATGTCGTGGATGACACCCGTGGGTTCAGACATTGGCCGGCTCCCTGAAGACGTCCTCGATGCGCTGGCGCCCCTGCTCCAGGCGGACGAGGCAGAGGTCGAGCTCGCAGACGGCGTCGCGGAGGACGTCGAAGGTCTCCGGTGCGCGGACGTGGACGAGCAGCATCCTGCCGTGCGGGGTCACGGTCTCCCCCAACTCGGTCAGCCGGGCCGCGAGCGCGTCCTGGCCCTCCTCCACCTCGACGGTCACGCTCTGGGTCTGCTGGGTGAACTCCCCGATGGCCGAGGAGCGCAGCAGCTTGCCGCCGTCGATCACGATGACGTGGTCGCAGACCCGCTCAAGCTCGCCCAGCAGGTGGGAGGTGACCAGCACGCTGATGCCGAACTCCGAGCCGATCCTGCGGATCAGCGCGAGCATCTCGTCACGGCCCTGCGGGTCGAGGCCGTTGGTGGGCTCGTCCAGCAGGACCAGGCGCGGGTCGTGCACCAGGGCCTGGGCCAGCTTGACCCGCTGCTTCATGCCGGTGGAGTAGCCGCCCATCGCGCGGTAGCGCTCCTCGTAGAGCCCGACGTGGCGCAGCACGTCGGCGGCGCGCTCGCGGGCCGCGGTGCGCGGCAGGCCGGACATCTGGGCCATGTGCACGGTGAACTCGGTGGCGGACAGATCGGGCGGCAGGCAGTCGTGCTCGGGCATGTAGCCCACGATCCGGCGGATCTCCGCGCCCCTGGTCGCGGTGTCCATGCCCAGTACCTGGGCGCGGCCGGCGCTGGGTTCGAGCAGGCCGAGCAGGATCTTGATCAGCGTGGACTTGCCCGCGCCGTTGGCGCCGACCAGACCGGTCACGCCGGGGCCGACGGTGACGGTGAGCTGGTCGAGCGCCGTCACCCGGGGGAAACGTCTGGTCAGTCCCTCGGTGGCGAGGATAGTCATACCGGGACACTATCCGCCGTCGCGGGCGGGCACCTCAGTCATACGAAGGAGACCCTCTCGTCCAAAAGGGCGGTTCACCGCCTGCCGGGGGGTGCCGGAAGCCGCATGCCGAACCGGGACCAGTAGGCCCTCTGCACGAGGAGCGTCAGCACCCCGGAGATGATCATTCCTGCGACGTTCACCCCGAGCTGGACGGCCGACGCGCCCATGTCACCCCAGCGCGACAGCGCGGCGGCGACCGCGAAGTAGCCCGCGGCCGGGACCGTGGTGACCGAGATGAAGACGCCGACCAGCGCCGAGGACTTGCCGGCGGTCACCGAGAGCACCCCGGCGGCCCCGGCGAGCAGCGCCACGATGAACGACCACCTGTCGGGCTTGACGATGAACTCGATCTCCTCGTGCCCGGTCCGCAGCGAGCCGCTGTCGATCCAGCCCGGCCACCGCCAGGCCAGCGCGCAGGCGAAGGTGATCACGAGGGCGACGGCGAAGCCCACGGCCAGGGTACGGAGCGCGCGGCCGATCAGCAGCCGGTCGGCACGGATCAGGCCGAAGCAGATGGCCGCGATCGCACCGAACTCCGGCCCCAGCACCATCGCGCCGACGATGAGGATCGGCGAGTTGACGATCACCCCGATCGCCGCGATCTGCGTGGCGATCACCAGGAACGCGAGGAAGGCCCAGGTGAGCCGGGAGTCGTCGCCGACCCGCTGGGCGAACTCCGCCCAGACCACCGCGTCGTCCCCGTCGCCGGGCGCCTCCTCCTGGGCGCGCTCGGACACCTCCGAGATCGACAGGTCGACCTCCTCGGCCGCGATCGACCCCTCGGAGTGCAGGCCGAGCCGCTGCAGGTGCTCGATCACCTCGTTGGCGGCCTCGCGGGCGACGTCGAACTGGACGAGGTCTCCGGCGGGGGAGCGCGCGGCGCCGGGAAGCACCACGATGTTGACCACGCCGACGCAGGTTTCGAGCACCTCCAGTACCCCGTCCGACAGTTCCGGCGGACTGATCACGCGCAGATGCAACACGGGCCAACCCTAGGACCTGTGGGCGGCGCACTGAACCCCGGAGAATTCACCCGGCGGACGCGGCGCGGAGCAGACGGAGCTGGCCGATCTCGGCGACGTTCTTCATCAGCTCGGAGTTGACCCAGGCGACCGTGTGGGCGACGGTCAGCCCGGGGCTGTCCGGCCAGGGGAAGGGGGCGACGGCGTCCAGATCGGCGTCGGTGAGCCGGTCCAGCACCGCCAGCCACTCCACGCGCAGGCCGCGCAACCAGTCGACGGTGGCCTGCCCGTCGCCGGGCCACCCGATCTCCTTTCGGTCACGTGGCGTCCGGCCCCGCGCGTGGTCGATGGTCACCGTCCACCACCAGCCGATGTGCCAGGTGACCCACCCGAGGGTGGGGACCGGAATGGGGTCGGGTTCGGCGTCGTCCCAGTCCGGTGTCCACCTCCCGTCGGCGCCGAGGCGTACCGTCCAGTGGTAGGGCACGGGTTCCCAGAGAAAGTCCTCCGGCTTCAGCGCCTCCAGATGGAGTTCGAACAGCGACCAGGTCAGATCGAACTGCCAGCGGAGCAGTTCGGCACGGGAAACAGGCACCGGCCGACCTTGTCACACCGCCGATCCGTTCAGGAAGCCGTTTTCCGGCCGCCGGGAAACGGCCGTCCCCACCGGCGCGCTGTCGACGAGGGCCGGGGCGGCCGCTGATCCTGGGAGGCGGGAGGGGCGGAAGGTCAGATGCGGCGGAGGCGGACCCGGCTGACCGAGTGGTCGGCGCTCTTGTGCAGGACCAGGTCGGCGCGGCCCCTGGTGGGGGCGATGTTCTCCAGGAGGTTGCGCTCGTTGATGTCGCGCCAGATGTCCTCGGCGAACTCGGTCGCCTGCTCCTCGGACAGCTCGGCGAGGTGCCTGAAGTAGGACTTCGGGTCCTCGAAGGCGGTCTGCCGCAGCTTGTGGAAGCGGTCCACGTACCAGTCGCGGATGTGCTCGACCTTGGCGTCCACGTAGATGGAGAAGTCGAAGTAGTCGTTGATCGCCAGCGCGGTGGGCGGGGCGGGCTGCAGCACGTTGAGGCCCTCGACGATGAGGATGTCGGGCCGGCGGATGGTCTGGGTCGCACCGGGCACGATGTCGTACTCCAGGTGGCTGTAGATCGGGGCCGTCACCTCGGGCAGGCCCGCCTTGACGTCGGCGACGAACCTGACCAGGGCCCGCCGGTCGTAGCTCTCCGGGAAACCCTTCCTGTGCATGATGTTCCTGGCGGTGAGGACCTCGTTCGGGAACAGGAAGCTGTCCGTGGTGATCAGGTCCACCCGGGGGTGCTCCGGCCAGCGGGCCAGCAGGGTGTGCAGCAGCCTGGCGGTGGTCGACTTGCCGACCGCGACGCTGCCGGCGATGCCCAGGACGTACGGGGCCGTCCGCCGCTCGCCGCCGAGAAAGGTGTTGAGTGCCGCGCTGCGCTGCCTGACTCCGGTGAAGTGCAGGTTGAGCAGCCGGGTGAGCGGCAGGTAGATGTCGGTGACCTCGGTCAGGTCGATCGGGTCGTCGACGCCGCGCAGCTCCTCCAGCTCGCTCTCGGTGAGCGTCAGGGGGGTGTTCTTCCGCAGGTCGCTCCACTGAGCCCGGCTCAGCTGCACGTACGGTGTCGCGGTGTCCAAACCGTTGGCCATGTTCAGCAAGCCTACTGATCGCCTCCGCGTGCGATCCTGCCGGGTGCCGGGCGGGATTCTTGGGGTGTCTGGGGGGTTCTCCATAGACAAGGTGGCCGATCTCTCAGGGAAGGGGGTAGGTCATGTGCGGCATAGTGGGATATACGGGACAGCGGCAGGCGATCGAGGTCGCCGTCGAGGGACTGGGCCGGCTGGAGTACCGGGGGTACGACTCGGCGGGAATCGCACTGGTCGGACCCGGCGGCCTGGTCGTGGAGAAACGGGCGGGGAAGCTGGCCAACCTGCGCTCGGCACTGCTCTCGCGGCCCGCGCCGCCGTCGACGGTCGGGATCGGGCACACCAGATGGGCCACCCACGGGGCGCCCACCGACCGCAACGCCCACCCGCACGCCGACTGTCACGGGCGGATCGCGGTCATCCACAACGGGATCATCGAGAACTTCGCCGTGCTCAGGAGCGAGCTGGAGGACAAGGGCCACCGGATCGTCTCCGAGACCGACACGGAGGTGGTGGCGCACCTGCTGGAGGAGTTCGCCGCCGGTGGCCTGGCGGAGGCGATGCGCCGGGTCTGCCTGAGGCTGGAGGGGGCGTTCACGCTGCTCGCGGTCTCGGTGGACGAGCCCGAGGTGGTGGTGGGGGCGCGGCGCAACTCGCCGCTGGTGGTCGGCAGGGGAGACGGGGAGAACTTCCTCGGCTCGGACGTGGCGGCCTTCATCGCCTACACGCGCGAGGCGGTGGAGCTGGGGCAGGACCAGGTGGTCGAGCTGCGTCCCTCGAAGATCACGGTCTTCGACTTCCAGGGGGCTCCGGCCGAGACGCGTGACTATCACATCGGCTGGGACGCCTCGGCCGCCGAGAAGGACGGCTACGACCACTTCATGCTCAAGGAGATCGCCGAGCAGCCCAGGGCCGTCGCCGACACGCTGCTCGGCAGGGTCGGCCAGGACGGCCTGCTGGTGCTGGACGAGATGCGCCTGTCCGACCAGGAGCTACGCGACATCAACAAGATCATCCTGGTGGCCTGCGGGACCTCGTACCACGCCGGGCTCATCGCGAAGTACGCCATCGAGCACTGGGCTCAGCTGCCCTGCGAGGTCGAGGTGGCCAGCGAGTTCCGCTACCGCGACCCGATCCTCACCCGGGACACGCTGGTCGTCGTGATCAGCCAGTCGGGCGAGACGATGGACACGCTCATGGCGGTACGGCACGCGCGCGGGCAGCGCTCCCGGGTGCTGGCGGTCTGCAACGTGAACGGCTCCACGATCTCCCGCGAGTCCGACGCCGTCCTCTACACGCACGCGGGCCCGGAGGTCGCGGTGGCCTCCACCAAGGCCTTCCTCACCCAGCTGGTGGCCTGTTACCTGGTGGCGCTCTACCTCGCGCAGGTCCGGGGCACGAAGTTCGGCGACGAGATCACTCAGATCGTCGACCGGCTGGCGGAGATGCCGTCGAAGGTGAGCGAGGTCCTCTCGACGGTCGAACCGGTCCGCGCGCTGGCCAGATCGCTGGCCGACGAGCGGTGCGTGCTCTTCCTCGGGCGGCACGTGGGCTTTCCGGTCGCGCTGGAGGGAGCGCTGAAACTCAAGGAGCTGGCCTACATGCACGCCGAGGGCTTCGCCGCGGGGGAGCTCAAGCACGGCCCGATCGCGCTGATCGACAAGGGGCTCCCGGTCGTGGTCGTCGTCCCCTCGCCGGCCGGCCAGCGGGTGATCCACGACAAGATCGTGTCCAACATCCAGGAGATCAGGGCCAGGGGCGCCAGAACCCTCGTCATCGCCGAGGAGGGCGACGACGTGGTCGAACGGTACGCCGACACGCTGATCCACATTCCGGCCGTGCCGACCCTGCTCCAGCCGCTGGTGGCCACGGTGCCGCTCCAGGTCTTCGCCTGCGAGCTGGCCACCGCCAAGGGGCACGACGTCGACCAGCCCCGCAACCTCGCCAAGTCGGTCACGGTGGAGTGAACCCCGGACGAGGGTTGTCCACAACCTGTGGACAACCCCTATGGATTACCGAGGGGCAGAAGTGGGAATAGGGGCTGCCCGCCTTCTTGCATGATTAATTGTCGATATATGCCATATAGCGGACCACTGGCCGCGGATTAACGTGACGTGAATCCACCGGACCTCAGGGAGTCGCAAGATGGATCGTCGTCGTTTCCTCGCCGGTAGCAGCGCGCTGGCCGCGGCAGGGGTGGCCGGGCCGTTCGCCGGTGTCGCGCGGGCGGGGCTGAACGGGGAGACCCGCCCCGGAGGCGGGTACGGGCCGCTGAAGCCGGTCGCCGACGAGCGGGACGGCGCGATCCGGCTTCACCTGCCCGACGGCTTCCGCTACGCCTCCTTCAGCGTCGCCGGGGACAGGTTCGGCGACGGCTCCGCCGTCCCCTCCAGGCACGACGGCATGGCCGCGTTCCGCGGGCCCGGGAACACCGCGATCCTCGTCCGCAACCACGAGGTCAACGGCCCGGTCGGCGCGTTCGGCGACCCGGCCAGGGCCTACGACCCGGCGGCGGGCGGCGGCACCTCCACGCTCAGGGTCACCCGTTACGGCAAGGTGATCTCCGCGGCCCCCAGCCTGACCGGCACCCAGATGAACTGCTCAGGCGGCCCGATGCCCTGGGGCGCCTGGGTGACCTGCGAGGAGACGGTCAACGGGCCGGACGTGGGCAACGACTTCACCGGCCAGGACAACGGCAAACTCACCCAGAAGCACGGCTACATCTTCGAGGTCCCGATCGACGGCAGGGCCTCGGGGCCGATCAGGAGCGCCGGGCGGTTCGCCCACGAGTCGGCCGCGTTCGACTCGTTCACCGGCGCCGTCTACCTCACCGAGGACAACTTCGCGTTCGCCTCCGGGTTCTACCGCTACCTGCCTCCGAAGAACCCGCTCCGGGCCGGTCGCATCCTCGACGGCGGCAGGCTGCAAATGCTGGCCGTGCAGGGCGCGCCGGGCAAGGACCTCTCGCTCGGCCAGCCCAGGGGAGCCGCTTACCAGACCACCTGGGTGGACATCGACGACCCCGACCCCACCTTCATCGGCACCCCGGTCAACGACCTCGCGGTCCAGGCGGTCGGCAACCAGGGCAGGGCCAAGGGGGCGGCGGTCTTCTCCCGGCTGGAGGGGGCGATCAACCATCACGGCACGATCTACTTCACCTCCACCCAGGGCGGCGCGACCGCGTCCGGCGACACCCCGCCCAGCGGCTTCGGCAAGGGGCGCGGCCAGGTGTGGGCGTACGAGACGTGGAGCGGGAGGCTCAGGCTCGTCTACGAGTCGCCGGGCTCGGTCACCCTCGACCTGCCGGACAACGTCACCGCCAGTCCCCGGGGCACGCTGGTCCTGTGCGAGGACGGCGCGGGCGACAACTACCTGCGCGGTCTCACCAGCCGTGGCGAGATCTTCGACTTCTCCCGGCTGGCCCCCGTCGCCGGGGACTCGGGCGCCGAGTTCGCCGGCTCGACCTTCGGTCCCGGCGGGCACACCCTCTACGTCAACGTCCAGTCGTCGGCGGGGATGAGCTTCGCCATCTGGGGGCCCTGGCAGCGCGGCGGCTTCTGACCTCCCCCGGCCCCCGCCGGCCCCTCGTCGGCCTGCGTGACCCGCTCCGGGGCCGGCCGTACGACGTCCGTGACGACAGGCGGCCGGGGCGGGCGGCCGGCGAAGATCGTCGGTAACCTGGGGAAATGATCGTTGGGATCGGCGTCGACGTCGTGGACGTGGCCAGGTTCGAGGCGACCCTGGTGCGGACGCCCGCGCTGCGGGGGCGCCTGTTCACCGCCGCCGAGAGCGCGCTGGCGACGGAGTCGCTGGCCGCCAGGTTCGCGGCCAAGGAGGCCGTCGCCAAGGCGCTGGGCGCGCCCCCCGGGTTGCGGCACCTGGACGCCGAGGTGCTCACCGGCGAGCACGGGCGGCCCGAGCTGCGGGTGACCGGCAAGGTGGCGGACGTCGCCCTGGCCCTGGGCGTGGTCAGGTGGCACGTCTCCCTGACGCACGACGGGGGTGTCGCCATCGCCTATGTGATCGCCGAGGGATAAATTCGGTGGAATGCGAACCGCGTACACATCCGACCAGATCAGGGCGGCCGAGGCGGCGCTGATGGCGACCCTGCCCGAGGGCACCCTGATGGAGAGGGCGGCCACCGGGCTCGCGGTGGTCTGCGCCAGGATGCTCGGCGGCGTGTACGGCTCCCGCGTCGTACTGCTCGTCGGCGGCGGCGACAACGGCGGCGACACCCTGTACGCCGGGGCACGCCTGGCGGCCAGGGGGGCCGGGGTCGACGCGATCATCGCCGGGAGGCGTGTCCACGAGGCGGGACTCGAGGCCCTGCGCCGCGCGGGCGGCCGGGTGACCGGTCTGCCCGGCGGCGAAGCCGCTACCTCCGCGACCACCCCGAACGGCCGGCCGGTGGCGGGGAGCCTCCCGGGAGTGCCCGGGGACGGTGTGACGGGTGACGACGCGGTGGTGGGCGGGACGGTCCGCGACCTGATCGGCGCGGCGGACCTGATCGTGGACGGGATGCTCGGGATCGGCGGGACCGGGGCGCTCAGGGAGCCGTACGCGACCCTGGCCCGGCTCGCGGGTGACGCGCCCGGCGAGGTCGTCGCGGTGGATCTGCCGAGTGGGGTGGACGCGAGCAGCGGCCAGGTGGAGGGCGCGGCGGTCCGCGCGGACGCCACGGTCACGTTCGGAGCGTGGAAGACCGGGCTGCTGGTGGATCCCGGCGCCGGGCACGCGGGCCGGACGGAACTCGTCGACATCGGTCTCGGCCCTCACCTGCCGGAACCCGACGCGGTCGCGCTGACGGACGCCGACGTGGTCGCCCTGCTGCCCAGGCCCGGCGCCTCCTCCGACAAGTACCGCCGGGGCGTCGTCGGGATCGCGGCGGGCAGCGAGCACTACACCGGCGCGGCGGTGCTGGCGGTGGGCGGGGCACTGCGGGCCGGGGTGGGGATGGTCCGCTACGCGGGAAGCGCCGAGCCGGTGGCCCAGGTGCGGGCCCACTGGCCCGAGGCGGTGATCACCACGCTCGCCCCCGGCGAGGGCGTCGAGGAGGTGGGCCGGGTGCAGGCGTGGGTGCTCGGTCCCGGGCTCGGCACCGGCGACGAGGCGCGCGCCATCGCCCGCTCGGTGCTGGCCGAGGACGTCCCCGTGCTCGTCGACGCCGACGCGCTGACCCTGGTGGCCCAGGAGCGGTCACTGCTCCGCCGCGACGCGCCCGTCCTGATCACCCCGCACGCCGGCGAGCTCTCCCGCCTGACGGGGGTGCCGAGGGAGCTGATCGAGGCACGGAGCCTGGAGAACGTCCGGCGGGCGGCGGCCGAGCTGGAGGTGACCGTACTGCTCAAGGGCTCGACCACGCTGGTCGCGCGGGAGGGGCGGCCGGTCAGGATCAACCCCACCGGAAGTCCCTGGCTCGCGACCGGCGGCACCGGCGACGTGCTGGCCGGCGTGGCGGGCGCACTGCTGGCCGCGGGACTGAGCGGTTACGACGCGGCCTCCTGCGCCGCCTACCTGCACGGAATCGCCGGTCGGCGCGGCCCTCTCGCCGCCTCCGACGTCGCCGAGGCCCTGCCGGAGACGGTGCGGGCGTTGGTCAGCGGGCTCGGGCAGGGCCGCTCACCTGCCAAACTGGACCGATGAGCTTCCCGATGACTCCCGCCGAGGCACGGGTGGACCTCTCGGCGATCCGCGAGAATCTGGCGCTGCTCGGGAGCCACGCTCCCGGCGCCGAGATGATGGCGGTGGTCAAGGCCGACGCCTACGGGCACGGGCTGGTCCCCGCCGCGCGCGGCTGCCTTTCCGGCGGGGCCGGGCGACTGGGCACCGCCTACGTCCGCGAGGCCCTCCAACTGCGGGCCGCCGGGATCACCGCGCCGATCCTTTCGTGGATCCTCCCGCCGGGCGAGCCTCTGCAGCAGGCGGTCGAGCACGACATCGAGTTGTCGGCGGGCTCGGTCGCGGTGGTCGACGCGATCGCCGACGCCGCGGCCCTGGCCGGCCGGACGGCCAGGGTGCATCTGAAGGCCGACACCGGCATGTCACGTGGCGGTGCGACGCCGGACGAGTGGCCCGACCTGCTCGACCGGGCGCTGCGGCGGCGGGCCGAGGGGACCGTCGAGATCGTCGGGCTCTGGTCCCACTTCGCCTGCGCGGACATCCCGGGAGATCCGTCCATCGTGGCCCAGCTGATGGCGTTCGACGAGGCGCTGGCCGTCGCGGAGAAGGCGGGTGCCGGAGGTTCCCACGTCATCAGGCACATCGCCAACTCGGCGGCCACCCTGACGCTGCCGCAGGCGCGCTACGACATGGTCCGGCCCGGGATCGCGACCTTCGGGCTGAGCCCCGTGCCCGAGCTCGGCGACTTCGGGCTGCGCCCGGTGATGACGCTCGTCGCGCGGGTCGCGCTGGTCAAGCGGGTGCCCGCCGGGTCGGGTGTGTCGTACGGCCACCTGTACGTCACGGATCGGGAGACCACGCTTGGTCTCGTCCCGCTCGGGTACGCGGACGGGATCTCGCGGCGCGCCACCAACCTGGCGGAGGTGCTGGCGGGTGACCGCAGGCGGCGGATCGCCGGCCGGGTCTGCATGGACCAGTTCATGATCGACGTAGGGGACGACCGGCTGACGGAGGGCGACGAGGTGATCCTGTTCGGTGACGGATCGCGGGGCGAGCCGACCGCACAGGAATGGGCGGATTCCCTCGGCACGATCACGCATGAGATCGTGACCGGGATCGGTTCGCGGGTCCCACGCGTTTACCGGTGAAAGGAAGCTCAGGGGGGCGCATGAGTATTACCGCACGGCGCAAGGTCGGTATCGCGAGCGCGATCGTCGGTGTCGCGTCCGCGGGAGTGGCCGCCGGGGCCCTCGCCAAGCGGTACGCCGTCGGCCGCATCAGACTCCGTCCCGACCCGGAGGCGAGCGAGCCGCTCGGCGAGCTTCGGGGCCGTCCCACCACGGTCACCACCTCCGACGGCGTTCCGCTGTACGCCGAGGTGGACGGCCTCCAGGACGCCCCGCTGACCGTGGTGTTCTGCCACGGCTACACGCTCAACCTCGACTCCTGGCACTACCAGCGGCGCGATCTGGGTGAGGCCCACCGCCTGGTCCTGTGGGACCAGCGCTCCCACGGGCGCTCGCCGCGCATCCCGACGGAGGACTGCTCGATCGACCGGCTCGGCGACGACCTCGCCGAGATCGTCGAGGCGCTGGTGCCGGGCCCGTGCGTGCTCGTCGGCCACTCCATGGGCGGTATGACGATCATGGCGCTCGCCGACCGGCACCCCGAGCTGTTCGGCGACAAGATCAAGGGTGTCGCGCTGATCTCCACCTCCCCCGGCAAGCTCGGCGAGATCTCCCTCGGCCTGCCCGCGCTGCTGTCCAAGGCGGTGCACAAGGTCACGCCGGGCACGGTGTCGATCCTGAGGCGCGGTGGCGCGCTGGTCGACAAGAGCCGCCAGGTCGGCAATGACGTGGCCTTCCTGGCCCTGCGCCACCTGGGCTTCGGCGATTCCCAGAACGTCAGTCCCACGGTCGTCGACTTCGTCGAGTCGATGATCCGTTCCACCCCTTTCGAGGTGATCGCCGAGTTCTACCCGGCGCTGATGTCGCATGACAAGCTGAGCGCGCTGGGTGTGCTGGACGAGGTGCCCACCTCCATCATGGTCGGCGACAAGGACTGGCTCACCCCCGTCGAGCACAGCAAGGCGATGGCGGCGGCACTGCCGAGCGCCCGGTTCACCGAGATCCCGGAGAGCTCGCACCTGGTCCAGCTGGAGCGGCCGGCGCTCGTCAACAACGCGCTGCACGACCTGCTCAAGCGGGCGATCGCCGACACCGACGCGGGCGACGAGAACCGATGAGCCCGGACACGGGCAGGAGTGGTGACGGGAGTGACGCACCGGTGAGAGTCGTGGCGACCGCCGAGGAGATGCGGGAACTGGGCCGGAGGCTGGCCGGGCTGTTGCGGCCGGGGGACCTGGCGGTGCTGTCGGGCCCGCTCGGCGCGGGCAAGACGACCCTGGTGCAGGGCATCGCCGAGGGGCTCAAGGTGCGCGGGCCGATCACCTCGCCGACCTTCGTCATCGCCCGGGTGCATCCCTCGCTCTCCGGGGGTCCGGCGCTGGTCCACGTCGACGCCTACCGCCTCGGCGGGGACCTGGAGGTCGACGACCTCGACCTGGACGCCTCGCTGGAGGAGTCGGTGACCGTGGTCGAGTGGGGCGAGGGCCTGGTGGAGGGGCTCGCCGAGGACCGGCTGGAGATCCTCATCGGCAGGGGCGCGTCCGGCGAGCCGGGTGAGGAACGGACCGTGACCCTCCGCGGGATCGGACCCCGCTGGGAAGGTGTCATCTGATTTCCCCACGGGGGCCGGGAAATCCTGACAGGCTGGTACCCCGCCCCATTGGTCTAGATCGTCGGGCGCGTTGATCGACTCTGGCGGGTTTGCCCATGTTTAATGGGGAACAGGTGGGACATCGTGCCGGGCGAGGGTCGTCGGCCGGAGGGCGAAGTGGAGTTCGACGGTGCCAAGCGTCAAGCGTGTCGCGGTTGCGGGAGCCATCGTCCTTTTCGGGATGGCCGGGCTGGTCGGGTGTTCGGCGGAGGCCAACTCGGGCAGCCCGACGAGTACGCCCACCTCCGCCCCGCCTGATTCCGGCATCAGCCGGCAGGACATCGAGGTCCAGCTCCAACCGGCCCGCGCCAAGGCCGGGCAGAAGGTGTGGGTCCTGGCGAACTGCCCGATCCCGCAGGGCGGCCCCGAGCACCGCGGCACCGCGTCTTCCCGGATCTTCCGCACCCCGGTGACCCTCGACCCGATCCTCGCGACGCCCACGCCGGCCCCGGCGAACACCGCCAGCCCGACGCCGCGCCCGTGGGTCCGCGGTCAGGCCACCGTCGCCGACGGCGTGGCCGCCGGTGTCTACGAGGTCAACGCCAGGTGCGAGGGGACCAACGACACGGGCAAGACCAACCTCAGGATCGTGGCCGACACCGAGCCGAGCTCCAGCCCGACGTCCAAGCCCACCTCCAAGCCGACCAGGACGATCATCAGCACCGAGGCGCCGGGCACGGGCGGCGGCGGCACCGCGGCGGGAGGCCCCGCCGACTCGGGCGGGCCGATCGGCACGACGGGCGTCCTGCTCGCCCTCGCCCTGGCGGGCGGCATCGGCATCGCGGTCGTGCGTCGCCGCCGCTCGTAGTCCCCGATGGCCGATTCCACCCGCTGGTCCAGGATCGTCCTGGCCGGAGTCGTCACCGGCGCCGTCATGGTCGCGCTCAACAGCAGGGGCGGCGGCGAGGAGAAGCCGCCGGCCCGGGCCTCGGTCGTGCCCAGCCGCATCGACATCCCGTCCCTGGGCATCAAGGCGCCCCTGATGAAGCTCGGCGTGAAGGACGGCCGGATCGAACTGCCGCCGTACGAGAAGCCGGACAGCGCGGGCTGGGTCAAGGACAGCGCGGTCCCCGGGGACGAGGGTTCCGCGGTGATCCTCGGGCACGTGGACACCAAGACCGCGCCCGCCGTCTTCTACAAGCTCAAGGAGATGCGGGAGGGACAGGTCATCAAGGTGGTGCGCAGCGACGGCAAGGTCGCCCAGTACCGGGTGGACACGATCGAGCAGATCAGCAAGAGCCGGTTCCCCGCCGACAAGGTCTACCTTGAGGACGGCCTGCGGCTAATCACCTGCGGCGGGACCTTCGACTGGGACAACCACGAGTACCGCGACAACCTCATCGTCTACGCCACCCTGGTCAAGACCTGAGCCCACCTGCCCGAGGCCCGTGCGGGGAGTGGCGGGCGGGCTCCCGCCCGCGTTCCCCCGCGCCTCACAGGGGTGGCGCTCCTGAGCCCTCCCCGGAAGGACTAGGCTAACTGTTCGTGCTGGTCCTGGCCTTTGACACCGCAACCCCCGCCGTCACAGCAGCGCTGCACGACGGTGCGAGGGTCCTCGCCGAGTCGACGACGGTAGACGCGCGCCGCCACGGCGAGCTGCTCGTACCCACGATCGAGACGGTCCTGAGCGAGGCCGGAGCCTCGCTCCGCGACGTCACCGCGGTCGTCGCGGGCTCCGGCCCCGGCCCCTACACCGGGCTCCGGGTCGGCCTGATGACCGCCCAGGCCCTCGCGACGTCACTGGGCGTCCCGGCGTACGGCGTGTGCACGCTCGACGCGCTCGCCTACGGCAGCGGGCTGACCGAGCCGTTCCTGGTGGCCACCGACGCCCGGCGCAAGGAGGTGTTCTGGGGGCACTACCAGGAGATGCGCACCCGGCTGTCCGGCCCCGCGGTGGACCGGCCCCAGGACCTGCCGGGGGAGCTCCCGCTGGTCGGCGCGGGCGCGCGGATGTACGCCGAGGTCGTCGGGGCCTCCCGGCTGCTGGACGCGCCGGAGTATCCCCACGCGGGCGCGCTGGCGGCGCTGGCCGCCGAGCAGCTCGGCGAGCCGGACGTCGACACGGTCGTCGAGAGCGGCACCCACCCCGTGCTCGGCCTGCCCCACCCGATCTACCTGCGCCGTCCCGACGCCCGGGTGCCCTCGGCGCCCAAGAAGGTCTCCGCATGACGACGGTGCTCCGTCAGATGACCTTCGACGACCTGCCCGCGGTCATGGAGATCGAGCGCAGGACCTTTCCCGCCGACGCCTGGAGCGAGGGCATGCTCCGCGGCGAACTCGACGACCAGCCGAGGACCAGGCACTACGTGGTGGCCCTGGCCGAGGAGGCGATCGTCGGCTACGCGGGCCTCGCCGCGGCGGGGGACCAGGCCGACGTGCAGACCATCGCGGTCCTGGCCGAGTGGCGCCGGAGCGGCATCGGCGGCGCCCTGCTGACCGAGTTGCTGACCGAGGCCGAGCGCAGGGGCGCGGTCTCGGTCTTCCTTGAGGTGCGCGCCGACAACCCGGGCGCGCAGGCGGTCTACGACAGGTTCGGGTTCGAGCGGATCGGCATGCGCCTCCGCTACTACGAGGACGGCACCGACGCGATCATGATGAGAAAGGATCTCCATGCGTGACGAACCGGTGGTCCTGGGCATCGAGACCTCCTGTGACGAGACGGGGGTGGGAATCGTCCGGGGGCACACCATGCTGGCCAACGCCATCGCCTCCAGCGTCGAGCAGCACGCCCGTTTCGGCGGGGTGGTGCCCGAGGTCGCCTCCAGGGCGCACCTGGAGGCGATGGCCCCGACCGTCGAGCGGGCACTGGAACGGGCGGGCCTGCGCCTCGCGGACATCGACGCGATCGCGGTCACCGCCGGGCCGGGGCTGTCCGGTGCGCTGCTCGTCGGCGTCGCCGCCGCCAAGGCGTACTCGCTGGGTCTGGGCGTCCCGCTGTACGGCGTCAACCACCTGGCGGCCCATGTCGCGGTGGATCAGCTGGAGCACGGAGCCCTGCCCAAGCCGTGTATCGCCATGCTGGTCTCCGGTGGGCACTCGTCCCTGCTGCTGGTGCCCGACGTGGCGAGGGAGGTCGTCTCGCTGGGGTCCACCGTGGACGACGCCGCGGGCGAGGCGTTCGACAAGGTGGCCAGGGTGCTCGGCCTGCCCTTCCCCGGCGGGCCGCACATCGACAGGGTGGCCCGCGACGGCTCCGGCGCGGCCATCGCGTTCCCGCGCGGCAAGTACGACGACGGGACGCTCGACTTCTCCTTCTCCGGCCTGAAGACCGCCGTGGCCCGGTGGGTGGAGGCCAGGGAGAAGACGGGCGAGTCGATCCACGTGCCCGACGTGGCGGCGTCCTTCCAGGAGGCCGTCGTCGACGTGCTGACCCGCAAGGCCCTGCGGGCGTGTGCCGAGTACGGCGTCGGTGACCTGCTGATCGGTGGCGGGGTGGCGGCCAACTCCCGGCTGAGGGCGATGGCGCAGGAGCGCTGCGAGGCGGCCGGGGTCCGGCTCCGGGTCCCCAGTCCCGGGCTGTGCACGGACAACGGTGCCATGGTGGCGGCGCTGGGCTCCGATCTGGTGGCGGCAGGTGTCGAACCGTCGCCGCTGGACATCCCCGCCGACTCCTCGCTGCCCGTCACCACGGTTCACGTGTGACGGGCTCACGGCCGTCGAGGGGCCCTTCGAGGCGCTGTCCCGGGCCGCCGCGCCCCCGTGGGCGGCGGCTGTACGGGGGGCCCTTCGAGGCGCTGTCGCACCGCTCCTACGCGGAGTGCAGAGCCAGCACCGGGTAGTCGGTGTAGCCGCGGTGGTCGCCGCCGAAGGCCGAGTTGAAATCGGCCTGGTTGAGCTCGGCGCCGAGACGGAGGCGGACCGGCAGGTCGGGATTGGCCAGGAACGACGCGCCCAGCGAGACCAGGTCGGCGCCGCGCTCCAGCGAGTGCGAGACCCTGGCGGCCGGGTCGCCTATCGACGCGTCGTTGACGATGAGGGCGTTCGGCCAGGACTTGCGGATCTCCAGGCTGAGGTCGTCCGAACCGTTCAGCCCCAGGTGCAGGTAGGCCAGGTCGAGATCGGCGAGCTTGGAGACCAGCGCCGGGTAGACCTCGTGCCGGTCCTCCTCGACCAGGTCACCCGCCCCGTTGCCGGGCGAGAGCCGGATGCCGACCCGGGACGGGCCGATCCGGTCGGCGGCCGCCCGCGCGGTCTCCACGGCGAAGCGGATCCTGTTGTCCACCGAGCCGCCGAAGCGGTCCTCGCGCAGGTTGGCGTTCTGCGACAGGAACTGGTGGATGAGATAGCCGTTGGCGCCGTGCAGCTCGACCCCGTCGAAGCCCGCGTCCACGGCGCGGGCGGCGGCGTCCGCGAAGTCCTGGATGGTCGTCTCCGCCTCGGCGGTGGTCAGCTCCCGGGGGGTGGGGTGGTCCTGCAGGCCGCTGGGCGTGAAGATCTGCCCCGCGGGCCGCACCACGGACGGCCCGACGGGCAGCGCGCCGGTGTTGTCGGGGTGGCCGATCCGGCCGGAGTGCATGATCTGGGCGAAGATCCTGCCGCCCGCCGCGTGGACGGCGTCGGTGACCTCCCGCCATCCCGCCACCTGTTCGTCGGTGTGCAGTCCCGGGGTGTCCATGTACCCCTTTCCGGCCTGGCTGGGTTGCACCCCCTCGGTGATGATCAGGCCCGCGGAGGCTCGCTGGGCGTAGTAGAGGGCGGTCAGCGACGAGGGGATCCCGTCGAGGTAGGACCGCGAGCGGGTCATGGGTGCCATGACCAGGCGGTTGGGCAACTGGAGGCCGGCCAGCGTGAACGGTGAGAACGGCATGACGATCCCTTTCTTGGCTGGCCAATTTGGCTAGCCAATAAGCAGTTCTACAACTTGGTCGGCCAACATGCAAGCGATAGTCTCGGAGAGGACGGAAGGACCTGAACATGGCGGAGCCGCTGTTCGACGAGAGGTGCGAAGCGACCAGGGAGTGCGGTGAGTACGACGCCGACCTCAACTGCCTGATGGCCTACGCCGCCCGGGGGCACCGGGTCCTGCTCGCCAGCCTCCTCGGGGAGATCGATCTCTACCCCGGTCAGGAGCGCGTGCTGGGCGCCCTGTGGGACAACGGCCCCCAGTCGCAGAACGCGCTGGCGAAGATCGTCGGCATCGACGTGTCCACCATGACCAAGACCCTGCAGCGCCTGGAGCGCAGCGGCTTCGTCAGCCGCAGGCCCGACCCGGCCAACCGGCGGATCAGCATCGTCGAGATCACCCCCAGGGGGCACGCGCTCCGCCCCGAGGTGGACCGGGTCCTCGCCGAGATGCACCGCCGGATGACCCGGGGGCTGACGGAGGAGCAGACGGAGGAGCTGACCTCCCTGCTCGGCGTGGTCAGGGGCAACCTGTGCCGCGAGGCGGGTGCGGGAGGCCCGGCCGGGGACCAGGCCCTCGACGCCGCCGGGACCTGCTGACGGCACCCGTACCGATCGGCGAGGAGCGGATCCGGACCGGTCGGGCGTGTGGGTCCTCGCCGGGAACGGTCAGTCCCTGGTGGGACGGAGCAGTGCCTCGGCCAGGGCCAGCATGGTCTCCTCCAGGGCGCCCAGCCGGCGGGTGAGGTCCGCGTGCGCGGGCTCCACGGTCTCGTTCAGGGCGTCGGAGAGCTGGTCGCGGTCGGGCTGGGCGCGGAGCATCTCGGCCAGCGGTGTCAGCGCGGCCTCGGCCCGGATGACGCGCTCGTCCAGGGAGTCGAAGCGCTCGCGCTGCTCGTCGGTCTGGGCGCCGATGAGCGCGCTGACGCCGGTACCGACGCCGAGGACGGAGGGCAGCGCCTCAAGGCGCTCGTCCAGGCTCTCCAGGCGCTCGCCGGACTTCTCCGCGCGGCCGTCCAGGGTGGACAGGCGGGAGTCGATGACGTCCATCCGGCCGGTGAGGCGGCCCTCGATGTCGTCGAGGCGCTCGTCGAGGGTGTCGAAACGGCCGCCCGCCGCCATGCGATGGCCGGTCAGCCGGTCGACGCGGCTCTCCACGGCTGCGGCGCGCTCGTCGATCCTGGGCACCACCAGATCGACCCCGGCCCCCACCCGCTCGACCCTGCCGTTGACCTGTTCGACGGCGGCGAGCACCCGGTCGGCGGCCGTGCCGACCGCCTGCTGGACGCTCGCGGACAGGCCGAGCATCCCCGCCTCGATGCGCCCGGCACGCTGGGAGAGGTCGGCCAGAGCCCTGTCCAGGCGGCCGAACCGGTGCGCCGCGATGCCCATGTCGGCCTGGAGCCGGCCGAGGTGCTCGGCCAGCTGCCGCACCTGCTCGTCGATGCCCTGGGTGCCGTCGGAGATCGCCCGGAGGCGGGTGAGCGCCTCGTCCACGCTCTCGCCCACGGTGCCCAGATCGGTCCACAGGCTCGGCAGCTCGCCCAGGGGGGTGACCCGGTCGCGGACGGCGTCGACCCGCCTGCCGAAGGACTCGACCCGCTCGCCGACGGCGTCGACGTGGTCGCGGACCGCCTCGACGTGCTGGGCCAGGCCCTCGGCCCAGGAGGGCGGGCGGGCGGCGATGTCGTCCAGGCGCCCGTTGACGGATTCGAGCGTGCCGTTCAGCCCGCCGATCTCGCGCTCCCTGACCTCGCGCAGCAGCCACTCCATGCCCTCCAGGCGCTGCCGGATCTCGTCGAGCACGGCGCCCTGGGTCCGCTGCTCGTAGACGTGGTCCTGAGCCGCCCGGGCGAGTAGCTCACGCATCCGGTCGGAGATGGCGGTCTGACTGCCCGTCTGGAGCAGGGTGTGGTCAGAGTGATCCACCGAGAGCTCCTTCGCTCGCCGACGCTCAGCCGCGCGGTTGGATTGGGTCGGTTCTGCCGATGAACGGGATGAAATCGGAGGCGAGAGAGAACTCCCGCCCGGCAACCTTAGCCTCTGGATCAAGGTTTTCCGGGGGCGAGGTTAAAAGACAGGAATTGTCGGTTTGCTGGAATAATCAACCATTTTGGCTGGTCAGCTGGGGCTGCATATGAAAGCAAATGGCCTGTCACCTATTCGGGTGAGAATGACCGTCGCGGATTCACTCCCGGGCAGCCGGAGATCTTTCCTGAGACGGTCGACGTCCACCGCGGAGCCACGTTTCTTGATCGTCACATTGCCGGCCCCGCGCTCGCGGAGCGCCGCCCGCAGCCGCTTGAGCGAGAACGGCAGCGTCTCGTGGACCTCGTACCGGGACGCCCACGGCGTCGGCGCCGCGACGTCGCCGGTGATGTAGGCGATCTGCGGGTCGAGCAGGCGCCCGCCGACCGACGCGGCGATCTCGGCGACCAGGTGGGCGCGGATCGCCGCGCCGTCAGGCTCGTAGATGTAGCGGCCCGCCGGGCCGGTGCCGGGGTCGCCGAGGGTGGGGTCGGGCGTCATCGTGACGCCCGACGGCAGGATCGTGGCCCTGCGCGCCGTCTCGCCCGCCAGCGTGCCGCACCAGATCACGGCCTCCTTGACGTCGCCCCGGTAGGAGACCCACTCGGCCTCCGCGCCGGCGGGGACGAACTCGTAGGGGATCCCGGGGGCGACCTTCAGGCAGGCGGCCCCGGCCCTGGCCACCATCTCCAGTACGGCGGGCCAGGCGGGCGAGTAGGCCATCGGGTCGAAGGTCCTGCCCCGCGCCGTACGGCGCGCGGGGTCGGCGAACAGGACGTCGAAGGCGGCCGGGTCCAGGGCGGAGGCGTCGGCGGCGCGGACCGAGACCCGGTCGCCGAAGCCCAGGGCGTCGGCGTTGGCCGCCGCGATCGCGGCGGTGAGCGGATCGGCGTCGACCGCCTCGACGACGCATCCGGCCCTGGCCAGGGCGAGGAGGTCTCCGCCGATACCGCAGCAGACGTCGGCGACCCGGGAACCCGCGGGGACGCGCCGCGCCCGGTGGTCGGCCACCTCGCGGCGGGTGGCCTGCTCCAGGCCGGGCCGGGTGAAGTACATGAGATCGGCGTCGGCGCCGAACTTCTCCCTCGCGCGCAGCCGGAGTTCGGCCTGGGTGAGCGCCGCCGAGGTCAGGTCCGCGTCGTAGATCTTTCTTAACCTTGTCACCGCCGCCACCGGGTCGTCGCCGATGGCCTCGGCCGCCGCGCCCAGCGCCTCCTGGCCGCGCGGGGTCAGGAGTTCGCGGAATGCGTCGAGATTCACACCACCCGACGCTACCGCCTCCACCGTGGGGCTTCGCGAGGGGCTTCCACCTGGTTTGACGTTCGCCCGAAGCGCAGACGGGCGCTCCGTGTTGACTGTCAAGCCCTCCTTGCATACTGTTCCGTATTGGCACTCTCCCGGTGAGAGTGCCAAATACATGCGACGAGGCAGGTCTGACACCCGCGACGGCAGACCGCTGGTCGCCTCTTCTAGATCATTCAAATCTGAAGGGGAGGTCCGACGTGACGACCGCCACCAAGGTTCCCGTTAAGCCGCTTGGCGACCGCATTGTGGTCCAGCCGCTTGAGGCCGAGCAGACCACCGCTTCCGGTCTGGTCATCCCGGACACCGCCAAGGAGAAGCCGCAGGAGGGCAAGGTCCTCGCGGTGGGTCCGGGCAACTGGGACGACGAGGGCGAGAAGCGGATTCCGCTCGACGTCAAGGAGGGCGACGTGGTCCTCTACAGCAAGTACGGCGGCACCGAGGTGAAGTACAACGGCGAGGAGTACCTCGTGCTCTCCGCCCGTGACGTGCTCGCCATCATCGAGAAGTAGTTCTCGCTTCACAAAGATGACGTATCGAGCCCCGGGTCGCGAGAGCGCCCGGGGCTTTGATGCGCCGACGTACTTACAGAGAGGACTGTCATGCCGAAGATCCTGTCGTTCGAGGAGGACGCACGCCGAGCTCTCGAGCGCGGCGTGAACGCTCTCGCGGACGCGGTCAAGGTGACGCTGGGCCCGCGTGGCCGCAATGTCGTCATCGACAAGAAGTTCGGTGCGCCGACCATCACCAACGACGGTGTCACCATCGCCCGCGAGGTCGAGCTGGAGACGCCGTACGAGAACCTCGGCGCGCAGCTGGCCAAGGAAGTGGCGACCAAGACCAACGACGTCGCCGGTGACGGCACCACCACCGCGACCGTCCTGGCCCAGGCCATGGTCCGCGAGGGCCTGCGCAACGTGGCCGCCGGAGCCCAGCCGCTCTCCCTCAAGCGCGGCATCGACGTCGCGGCCAAGACCGTCAGCGACAGGCTGATCGAGTCGGCGCGCCCGGTCGAGGACAAGAAGGAGATCGCGAATGTGGCGACGATCTCCGCGCAGGACGCCAAGATCGGTGAGCTGATCGCCGAGGCGTTCGACAAGGTGGGCAAGGACGGTGTCATCACCGTCGAAGAGTCCAACAGCATGGGCCTGGAGCTCGAGTTCACCGAGGGCCTCCAGTTCGACAAGGGCTACCTGTCGCCCTACATGGTGACCGACCAGGAGCGCATGGAGGCGGTCCTGGAGGACCCCTACATCCTGATCACCCAGAACAAGATCTCCTCTGTCGCCGACTTCCTGCCGCTGCTGGAGAAGATCGCGCAGACGAAGAAGGCCCTGCTGGTCATCGCCGAGGACGTCGAGGGCGAGGCCCTCGCGGTGCTCGTCACGAACAAGATCCGTGGCACCTTCACCTCGGTCGCCGTCAAGGCGCCGGGCTTCGGTGACCGCCGCAAGGCCATGCTGCAGGACATCGCCATCCTCACCGGTGGTCAGGTGGTCAGCGAGGAGATCGGCCTCAAGCTGGAGCACGTCGGCCTGGAGGTGCTGGGCACCGCCCGGCGCGTCGTCATCACCAAGGACTCCACCACCGTCGTCGACGGTGCCGGCGAGGCCTCGGCGATCGCCGACCGGGTCAAGGAGATCAAGCTCGCCATCGAGCAGTCCGACTCCGACTGGGACCGCGAGAAGCTCCAGGAGCGTCTCGCCAAGCTCTCCGGCGGTGTCTGCGTGCTGAAGGTCGGCGCGGCCACCGAGGTGGAGCTGAAGGAGAAGAAGCACCGCCTGGAGGACGCCATCTCGGCGACCCGCGCGGCGATCGAGGAGGGCATCGTCTCCGGCGGTGGCTCCGCGCTCGTGCACGTCTCCAAGGTCCTCGACGACCTGGGCCTGACCGGCGACGAGGCGACCGGTGTCGCCATCGTCCGCAAGGCGCTCGTCGAGCCGGCCCGCTGGATCGCGGAGAACGCCGGCCTCGAGGGCTACGTCGTGACCTCCAAGGTCTCCGACCTGCCCGTCGGCCACGGCCTCAACGCCGCCAGCGGCGAGTACGGCGACCTGATCGCCCAGGGTGTCATCGACCCGGTCAAGGTCACCCGCTCGGCCGTCCAGAACGCGGCCTCCATCGCCGGCATGCTGCTGACGACCGAGGCGCTCGTGGTGGACAAGCCCGAGGAGGAGGCTCCGGCCGCCGCCGGCCACGGCCACGGCCACGGCCACTGATCTCACCGGTTCCGAACGGCTCGCGTCTCTCCGGAGGCGCGAGCCGTTCGCGTTTTGCGGTAAACCAAATGTGCCCGCGGCGCGTCATGGCGCGTCACCGGTAAGGGCAAACGCGGTTCCTCCGAATAGTCGATGTATTTGGCAATCGAATGAAATATTCGTACATACCATAGCCGCTGCAGTCACTGTATGATTACGCACCGTTATCTCCGCCTCAATGTGACCAATCCGTAGCCGTTTGCTATGACGACAGGCACTATCAGGGCGGGCATCATGCCTAACGTGACCGAGGGATGCGTCGCCGACGCCAAAAATGGGGTGAGGCTTGCGACGAGGTCCGAAGGGGGCGTCCATAGGGACGATCTCAAGGATCTGACAAGCCTCGCCGTTCAGGGGGATCGCACCGCGATCGAATCTCTGATCGCGCAACTGCGGCCGATGGTCGTCCGTTATTGCCGTGGTCGTCTGGGCCGGGTCTCCGGTCAGTATCACATCGCGGACGACGTGGCCCAGGAAGTATGTATCGCGGTGCTGTCCGCGCTGCCCCGTTACCGTGACATGGGGCGCCCGTTCGCGTCCTTCGTCTTCGGCATCGCGTCGCACAAGGTGGCCGACGCGCTGCGCAGCTCCGTACGGTCCGCCGTGCCCACCCAGGACCTTCCTGACGGGCCCGACGAGGGGCCGGGGCCGGAGGAGACCGTGGTGCGCTACATCGAGGCCGAACACGCGCGCCGGCTGTTGTCCAGGCTGCCGGACAACCAGCGCGAGCTCCTCATGCTCCGAGTGGTGTCGGGCCTTTCCGCCGAGGAGACCGGTAATGTACTCGGTATGTCACCAGGTGCGGTCCGGGTCGCCCAGCACAGGGCGCTGGCCCGGCTACGAGCGATGGCGGAGCTGGAGTCGATAGCTTGACCGCCGAGCCGTCGAGCAGGGGCCGCGAGGAGCCGCCCGAACCGCGGGACGGGGCTCGCGACGACCCGGAGCGAGAACGATCATGACAACGGTTCACCCGCGACGTCCGGCTCGAAGGTATGGGCCGGACGAGGATCCGGCCGTGGCCGAGACCGACGCCCTCGTGGAGGCGCTCTCGGGCAGGACGCCCGTCTCCACGTCGGACGCCGCGATCGCCCTGCTGGCCGCCTTGATCGACGACGTGGATCAGCGGTGTTCCTCGGTGTCGATCACGCCGTCCGGATGACCTCGGGCGTGTTCGCGGCGCACGGTGGGCGGGCCGGGGCGACCGGCGACGTGGGTCAGTGGTGTTCTTCGGTGTCGATCACGCCGTCCACGTAGCCCCGGGCGTACTCCCAGCTCACATAGTCGGTGGGGTTGGGCTGGTAGGCGGGCTCGTGCACCTGGGGCTGGCCGTTTTCGATCATCTGGCGCAGGTTGCCGCGCAGCAACTCCCAGTCGAAGTAGTGCTGCTCCCCGCATTCGGGGCAGTCGAGCACCAGACCGAGCACACCCTGGGGCTCCAGCAGTGAGCGGAAAACCTCCACGTCGGCGAGGTCGGTCATGGCCTCGTCGCGCTCGTCCGTGGTCAGCGGCTCGGGATCGTCGGGATCGCCCAGCGCCGCCGCCGGGTCGTCGGGGTCATCCGCGAACGGGTCGCGAGGGACATCGTCGAGCACGATCCCACCTTATGGCCTGGATGTGACAGACAGGCCCCGAACCGGTACGAGTATGACGGTCCGGGGCGGTACGGGCAGGCGATCGCTGTGGCCGGGAGGTCCTGGACGCGGGAACCTGAAGATCTCCGACCAGTACTGGAAACCCGGCTGCTTCCAGTATGCGACTTCTGTGGGAGATCCGGGCCTCCGGCTTTTCCCCCGGGTCCACCAGGTTTGGCGCCAGACTCTAAACTGTGACCCGGGGGTCGGCGCCTTTCCCCTTCATGAGAGCGCCGCGGCAGGAGGGTTGCAGATGGCCAAGTTCACCGATCGGGGGCTCACGTTCGACGACGTGCTGCTGGTGCCCGCGTATTCGGACCTGCAACCCGGGGAGGCCGAGACCACCACGCGGCTGTCAAGGGGCATCACCCTGCGGATCCCGTTGATCTCCGCGGCGATGGACACGGTGACCGAGGCCCGCATGGCGGTGGCGATGGCGCGCCAGGGCGGCATCGGCATCCTGCACCGCAACCTGTCGATCGAGGACCAGGCCCAGCAGGCCGACCTCGTCAAGCGCTCCGAGGCCGGGATGGTCACCAACCCGATCACCTGCTCTCCCGACGAGACGCTCGCCGACGTCGAGCGCCTCTGCGCCACCTACCGGATCTCCGGCGTGCCGGTGACCGACGCGAGCGGCGTGCTCGTCGGCATCGTCACCAACCGTGACATGCGCTTCGAGAGCGACCACAGCCGTCCGGTGCGCGAGGTCATGACCCCGATGCCGCTGGTCACCGCGCCGGTCGGGGTCTCCACCGACGACGCGTTCGACCTGCTCAGGAAGAACAAGATCGAGAAGCTCCCGCTGGTCGACGCCGGGGGGCGGCTGCGCGGGCTGATCACCGTCAAGGACTTCACCAAGAGCGAGAAGTACCCGCTCTCGACCAAGGACGCCAACGGCCGGCTCGTCGTGGGGGCGGCCGTCGGTGTCGGCGGTGACGCGGACAAGCGGGCGAGCGCGCTGATCGAGGCCGGGGTCGACGTGATCGTGGTGGACGTCGCGCACGGCCACTCCAAGGGCCTCGCCGACATGATCGCCAAGATCAAGGCCAACAGCAGGGTCGACGTGATCGGCGGCAACATCGCCACCCGCGGGGGTGCCCAGATGCTGGTCGACGCCGGGGTCGACGCGGTCAAGGTCGGTGTCGGGCCCGGCTCCATCTGCACCACCCGGGTGGTCGCCGGCGTCGGAGCCCCGCAGGTGACGGCCATCCACGAGGCGTCCCTCGCCGCCGGCCCCGCGGGGGTTCCGGTGATCGGCGACGGCGGCCTGCAGTATTCGGGCGACATCGTCAAGGCCATCGCGGCCGGGGCCGACTCGGTCATGCTCGGATCGCTCCTGGCGGGCTGCGAGGAGTCCCCGGGCGAACTGATCTTCATTAACGGCAAGCAGTTCAAGTCGTACCGGGGGATGGGCTCGCTCGGTGCGGTCCGCAACCGTGAGCGCGGCGGCGCCTCGTTCAGCAAGGACCGCTACGCCCAGGCCGATGTCGGCACCGAGGACAAGTTCATCCCCGAGGGCATCGAGGGACAGGTCCCCTACCGTGGCCCGGTCGCCGCGGTGGCCCACCAGCTCGTCGGCGGCCTGCGCCAGGGCATGTGGTACTCCGGATGCCGCACGATCCCCGAGATGCACGTACGGTGCGAGCTGATGCCGATCACGTCGGCGGGCCTCAAGGAGAGCCACCCGCACGACATCCAGATGACGGTCGAGGCCCCCAACTACCACGGTCGCTAGAGCGGCGCGCAGCGCGCACGCCGTGAAAGCGTGGCGTGCGCCATGCCCGCCACGGAACGGAAAAGACAGACATATGACTCAGGTGGAGATCGGCCGCGGCAAGAACGGCCGTCGTGCCTACGCGCTCGACGATATCGGCATCGTTCCGTCCCGTCGTACCCGCGACCCGGAGGAGGTCTCGATCGCCTGGCAGATCGACGCCTACCGCTTCGAGCTGCCCGTCGTGGTGAGCCCGATGGACAGCGTGGTCTCGCCGAAGACCGCCATCGAGGTCGGCAGGCTCGGCGGTCTCGCCGTGCTCGACCTCGAAGGGCTGTGGACCCGGTACGAGGACCCGATGCCGCTGCTGCAGGAGGTGGCCGAGCTCAAGGGAGAGCCCGCCACCAGGCGGCTGCAGGAGATCTACAACGCGCCGATCAAGGAAGAGCTGATCGGCCGCCGCATCGAGGAGATCCGCGCGGCCGGGGTGGCCACGGCGGTCCGGCTCTCCCCGCAGCGCACGGTCCAGTACCACAAGGCGGTCATCGACGCGGGCGTGGACATCTTCGTGATCCGCGGTACCACGGTCTCCGCCGAGCACGTCTCGGGCAGGGCCGAGCCGCTCAACCTCAAGCAGTTCATCTACGAGCTCGACGTCCCCGTGGTCGTCGGGGGGTGCGCCACCTACACCGCGGCGCTTCACCTGATGCGGACCGGCGCGGCCGGGGTGCTCGTCGGCTTCGGCGGCGGCGCCTCGCACACCACCCGCACGGTGCTGGGCGTGGCGGTGCCGATGGCCACCGCGATCTCCGACGTGGCCGCCGCCCGCCGTGACTACATGGACGAGTCCGGCGGCCGTTACGTCCACGTCATCGCCGACGGCGGCATGGGCACCTCTGGCGACATCGCCAAGGCGATCGCGGTGGGCGCGGACGCGGTCATGGTCGGCTCGCCGCTGGCGAGGGCCGTCGAGGCCCCCGGCCAGGGCTTCCACTGGGGGTCGGAGGCGCAGCACCCCGAGCTGCCCAGGGGCAAGCGGGTCGAGTTCGGCACGATCGGCACGCTGGAGCAGATCCTGCACGGACCCTCCTCGGTGGCCGACGGCTCGATGAACCTGATGGGCGCGCTCAGGCGCACGATGGCCACCGCCGGATACTCCGACCTCAAGGAGTTCCAGCGGGTCGAGGTGGTCGTCGCCCCGCAGGCCGGCTGAGCTCTCGCGCGAATGCCCGGCCGACCGGCCGGGCATTCGCCGTTTCTCACGCGCCGCCGGGCAGTGATCGGTTCAGCGGGGTTCGACGATCCAGGAACCCCTGCGCATCACGCCGGAGACCTCCAGCTCCTCGGTGAGCACCACCAGGTCGGCCTGCTTGCCGACCGAGACGGACCCCAGGCGGTCGGCGAGGCCGAGCACCCTGGCGGGGGTCAGAGAGGCGATCTCGGACGCCTCGGACAGTGACAGGCCCACCTCGTGCACGGCCCGCCGGAACGCGACGTCCATGGTCAGGGTGCTGCCGGCGATGGAGCCGCCTTCGGCCAGCCGGGCCACCCCGTCCACCACGTCCACCTTCATCGGGCCGAGCCCGTAGACGCCGTCGCCCATGCCCGCCGCCGCCATCGCGTCGGTGATCAGCGCGGTCCTGCCGCGACCGGCGACCTCGAAGGCCAGGCGCGTCATGGCAGGGTGCAGGTGCACGCCGTCGTTGATCAGCTCGACCGTGACACGCTCGTCCTGGAGCAGCGCGGCGATCGGCCCCGGGTCGCGGTGGTGCAGCGGCGGCATCGCGTTGTAGAGGTGGGTCGCGACGCTGCCGCCCGCCTCGATCCCGGCGATCGTCTGGGTGTAGGTGGCGTCGCTGTGGCCGAGGGCGGCGATCACGCCGCTCGCCGTCGCCTCCCGTACGGTGTCCAGCGCGCCGGGCAGTTCGGCGGCGATGGTGACCATCCGCACCTGGCCGCGCCCGGCCTTGATCAGTCCGGCGAGCTCCTGGGGCGAGGGCTCGCGGAGCAGCGCCGGGTTGTGCGCGCCGCATCGGGCCGTGGAGATGTAGGGGCCCTCAAGGTGGATCCCGGCCAGCAGGCCGTCCTCGCACAGGTCGGCGAGGGCGGCGGCGGCCCTGGCCAGGTCGTCCAGGGAGGCGGTGACCAGGCTGGCCATCAGCGTGGTGGTGCCGTGCCGGGCGTGCAACTCGACGGCCCGGCTCGCCTGCTCCGGATCGCCGGTGGGAAAGGAACCGCCCGCCCCGCCGTGGTTGTGGATGTCGACGAAGCCGGGCACGACGTACCGTCCGCCGAGGGCGAGCCCGGACCCTGGCGCGGAGCCCTGGCCCACGTGGGTGATGCGGCCGTCTTCGATGGTGAGCCAGCCCCCGTGGACACCTTCGGGGGTCACGATGCGTGCGTCAGCGAGTGTGATGCTCATGGTCCCCATCCTCTCGGGTTCCCGGGAGAAGCCGTTCCCGACGCGACCGTGGGGTGGCGCCGGTCTGATTTATCGACGATGAGAGTGAGGCTCTCCGCTGATAAGGTAGTCGGTCGGTAACGGCGGAACGGAATATGACATGGCAGGCGAAGAAGACATCTCCGGGTGATACCGGCCCCCATCGCCATCGGTGACGCGCGCATCGCGGGACCGCCGATCGGTGATGTCTTCGTGTCCTGATCATTTCGCCGGGCGGGTCTCACCGTGCCGGCCGAACGCGGAAGCGATTTGATGTCCGACGCCCTGATCGTGGTTTCCAACCTGTCCTTTTCCTGGCCCGACGACACCCCGGTGTTCGAGGACCTCTCGTTCACCGTCCCCGCCGGACACACCGGCCTGGTCGCGCCCAACGGCGCCGGCAAGAGCACGCTGCTCAGGCTGATCGCCGGTGAACTCCGCCCGACCGCCGGCTCGGTCACGGTACGGGGGGTGCCGGGCTATCTACCCCAGACGCTGCCCCTGGTCGGCGACCTGACCGTGGCCGAGGTCCTGGGGATCGCCCCGGTGATCAGCGCGCTGGACGCCATCGAGTCCGGGGACGCGAGCGAGGAGCACTTCACCACGGTCGGCGACGACTGGGACATCGAGGAGCGCACCCGCGCCCAGCTGGACCGGCTCGGCCTCGGGGACGTCTCCCTCACCCGGCACCTGCGCACCCTCAGCGGTGGCCAGGTCGTCTCCCTCGGCCTGGCCGCGCAGCTGCTGAAGCGGCCCGACGTGCTGCTGCTCGACGAGCCGACCAACAACCTCGACCTCGACGCGCGCAGGCGGCTCTACGACGTGCTCGCCGACTGGAACGGCTGCCTGCTGCTGGTCAGCCACGACCGGGCGCTGCTCGACCGGATGGACCGCATCGCCGAACTCGACCGGGGTGAGATCCGCTCCTACGGCGGGAACTTCGCCTTCTACGAGGAGGCCGTGCGCGCCGCACGGGAGATCGCCGAGAAGAACGTCCGTAATGCCGAGCAGGAGGTCAGGCGGGAGAAGCGGGAGATGCAGCAGGCCCGGGAGCGGGCCGCGCGCCGGGCCGGCAACGCCGCCCGCACCCTCAAGGACGCCGGTCTGCCGAAGATCTTCGCCGGGACGATGAAGCGGAACGCCCAGGAGTCGGCGGGGAAGGCGAACGAGACGCACGCCGCGCGGGTCAGCGGAGCCAGGGCCCGGCTCGACGAGGCGGGCCGCGCCCTGCGCGACGAGCAGCGGATCTCGCTGGAGCTGCCCGGGACCAACGTCCCGGCCGGCCGTACGGTCTTCCTCGGCGAGCGGATGAGGGTCAGTCACGGTGAGCGGGCCCTCTTCGCCGGGCAGGGCGTCGACCTGACGATCCGGGGGCCCGAGCGGATCGCGCTGACCGGCCCCAACGGCGCCGGAAAGTCCACCCTGCTGCGGATGATCAACGGTGAGCTGGAGTCGGAGGGGGGCGGGACCAGGCGGGCCGATGGCCGGGTCGCCTACCTGTCCCAGCGGCTGGACCTGCTGGACCTGGACCGCAGTGTGGCGGAGAACCTGGCCGCGTTCGCGCCGGGGCTGCCGGAGGCGGAGCGGATGAACCTGCTCGCCCGCTTCCTGTTCCGGGGCTCCCGCGTTCACCTCCCGGTCGGGGTGCTGTCCGGCGGCGAGCGGCTGCGTGCCACCCTGGCCTGCGTCCTGTACGCCGAACCGGCGCCCCGGCTGCTGCTGCTGGACGAGCCGACCAACAACCTCGACCTGGTCAGCGTCGCCCAGCTGGAAGGTGCCCTGCGCTCCTACGAGGGCGCCTTCGTGGTGGTCAGCCACGACGAGCGGTTCCTCGCCGAGATCGGCGTGAACCGCTGGCTACGGCTGTCCGAGGGCCGCCTCCTCGAAACGAGCGCACCTGACGCGTGAGGTGACCTTGACTGCCTGGTCGCCGCCGGTCGGTTATCCGGTGCCTGGCAGGCAGGTCGCGGAGATCGACAACGAATCGGGCAACGGAGTCCTTCGGGGTGGGGTGGGCCGCTAGGGCGCCGGTGACTCGGGGCGCCCGAGGAACTCGCGGGCGAGTTCCTCGGGAAGGTCGTCCTCATGCTCCGTGCCGGGCGCCCGGTCACGGCTACCGGGAGGATCCTCCGTTCGGCCAGCGGACGCGGGTGTGGGCCAGGGCGTTGTCCTGGCGGGCCTGCTCGCGGCGGTCGCCGGTGACGCAGACCTGGTCACCGATGAAGGCCTCGCGCCAGACGTAGCCGGACACGCAGGTGCGCGGGCCGTGGGGGCCGTCGGTCCACCTGCTCGCCGCGGCGGCGTTGTCCTCCAGGATCTGCAGGCGGGTTTCCATGGTCACGCAGACGTAGTCGCTCGCGTCGGCCTGGCGCCAGACGTAGTCGCCGGCGCAGGCGTTCGGTCCCCATACGTTGCGGACGGGGTTGGTCCGGGAGGGGGCGGCCTGGTTGTCGGCGATGATCTGCTGTTCGGTCTCGGGGGTGATGCACACCTTGTCGGTGGGGGTGATCAGCCGCCAGCGCCGGGCGAGCAGGCAGCCTCCTGTTTCGTAGTCCACCCACCTGGGCGCGTCCTGGTTGTCGACCCGCGCCTGCTCGCGGGCGGCGGGCGTCACGCACACCTTGTCACCGGCCACGGCCTCGCGGTGGTCGTAGCCCTCCAGGCACTTGGTGGTGGCGTCGGTGCTGACGGTGACGGTCGCGGAGTCCGAGGCGACCGAGTCGACGGTCACGGTCACGCCGTCGGCGTCGATCGCCTGCATCGGCTCTTTGTCGCTCAACTTCTTGGTCAGGTATGGCCTGCCGCCGATGTACTTGTGGATGAGCACGGTGTCGTTGGGGATGCCGGCACTCTGCCCGGTCTTCTTGCGGAACTCCACCGTGTAGTACTGCGACGGGTCCGAGTCGTGGGGAACGCGGACCAGCAGCGTTCCCGGCAGGTCGGGCCGCTCCAGGGGGGCGAGCCTGACGGTCCGGGTGGTCACCCCGTCCTTGGCCAGGGTGACGACCCGGTCGCCGGGCAGCCAGCCGAGTTCGTCCAGGTGCGGGCCGCTGAGCCCGACCGTGCCGCGGCCGAACCGCGCCGAGGGGGCGGCGTGGACGTTCGGGTTGCTCAGCGCGTCCCACTGGTCGTCGTACTGCCCCGGAGCGGTCCAGATGGGCCACGACGGGCTACGCCAGAGCGTCGACCTGGGATAGGACAGGCCAGATCGGTTCAGCACGTGTGCGGTGACCGTGGCGAGGTCCCACAGCGGCGGGTCCAGCACGACCGGCGCGGTGGTCTCGTCCAGCGGGACCTTGGCGTCGAGTCCGACGGAGGCGTTGACCATCACGGCCAGGCGGTGGCCGGCGGGCACGCCGTATCCGCCGACGCCCGCCGCGTTCGTGCAGCTCTTGACCCTCGCCTCGGGGCTCTGTGCCTTCCACTGTTCGGCGGTGACGGACATCGGGAACCAGCCCTTGACGACCGAGCCGGCCATCGAGGCCCGGCCGCGTGACTGCTCGGCGACGAAGTCGGCGAGCCCGCCCTTGCCCAGGCCCTCGGTGGTGAACAGGTCCTCGAAGTGCTGCGGATTCTTGGGCTCTTCGAAATGGTCGGCGAACTTGCACAGCAGCACCGACCAGGGGGTCTGTCCCTGTACGGGCGCGGCGAGCGCGGGTTGGGCGGGAAGCCAGGTCAGGGCCACCGCCGAGGCCAGAACGGCCAGGGATGCTCTTTTTAAGCGCACGGGTTCTCCTCTGCGGGGCGGCAGACGACCCGAGAGTCCAGATCGGTCTTGCGGGCCCCTTTGATCTTGCTGGGACGGACGAGTGCCCGCTGTTGAGCCCAGGGGTGCGGCTGGGACTAACCGTGAGATTAGGCAACGCCTTCATCCCGCGTCGTCCGCCGTGGGACTGATCGACGCTCCATCGCGCAGTTGATTCCCGCCTCCCGCGAATCGACCGGACGGTGTGCCAGTGCGGGGCGGGAGTGTGCCGCCGGACCCGGGGCGGGTCACCCCTGGCGCCTATCGCCGACGAACCGGGAGGGCAACGGGGCGGACGGGGTTTTTGTGAAAGTAGAATGTGGCGGTTTCCAGCTAATGTCCGTGATGCTAGTTTTTGATCGCTTTGGTATCCGGCGCGCTGGAGACGAGACAGGTGGGCTTGCAGCCAGACACGGCCGAGTGGGCGAGCCTCCGGTCGGCGGTCCCCGCGGTGCTCCGGCTGGTGGCACGGAGGCGGCACGTGGTCGCCCTGACCGCGCTGGTCCTCTCGGCCACCGGGGTCTACTGCCTGCTGGGGCTGGTCAGGTACGACCTGTTCCGGGCGACCAGCATGGACCTGACGCTGTTCGACCAGGCGGTGCGGGGCTTCGCCTCCTTCGATGCCCCGACCAGTCCGGTACGCGGCGTCAACCTCGGTCTGGGCATGGACTTCGTGCAGCTGGGCGAGCACTTCTCGCCGATCCTGGCGGTGCTGGCCCCGCTGTACTGGCTGCATGACGGCCCCGAGACGCTGATCGTGGCCCAGGCGGCGCTGTTCGCGCTGGCCATACCGCCGCTGTGGCTGTTCACCCGGCGGACGCTCGGCACCCGCCCCGCCTACCTGGTCGCCGTCGCCTACGCGGTGTCCTGGCCGATCGCGAGGGCGGTGAACTTCGACTTCCACGAGGCCGCGTTCGCCCCGCTGCTCACCGCCGTCATGATCGAGCGCTTCAGCGCCGGCAGACACGGCCACACCGCGCTGGCGGCGGCGGCCCTGCTGCTGGTCAAGGAGGACATGGGGCTGATGCTCGTCGGGTTCGGCGGGTACGTCCTGCTCCAGGTGCGACGCCGGCACGGGACCTTGCACGGGCTCGTGTACGGGGTCATGTACATGGGGGTCGGTCTGGCGTACACCGGTCTCGTCCTCGCCGTCCTCATCCCGTCCGTGGGCGGCGACTCCACCATGTACTGGGCGTACGGCCACCTCGGTGGCGACATGTCCGCGGTGGCCGTGCACGCCCTCAGCGACCCGCTGGGCGTCCTCGGCAGCCTCTTCAGCCCGCAGGTCAAGCTCGACACGCTGGCCTTCCTGCTGTGGCCGACCCTGCTGGCCTGCCTGTTCTCCCCGCTGACGCTGTTCGCCCTCCCCCAGTTGCTGGAGCGCATGCTCTCGGACCGCGCGCAGTGGTGGGTGACCGACTTCCACCACAGCGCCATCACGGTGGCCGTCCTGTTCTGCGCGGGAGTCGACGGAGCCGCCAGGGTGATCCGCTGGGCCCGAGATCGCGAACCCGGCCTGAGCGAGCGCGGCGCGTCGCTGCTCTGGGCGGCCGCCGTCTGCGCCGTCGCGCTCACCCTCGTCCCGCGATTCCCCCTCGACCAGCTCATCAGGCCCTCCTTCTACGAGAAACAGCCAGATGTGGTCGCGGCCGAGCAGGCGGTCGCGGCCGTACCCTCCGGCGTGGTCGTCGCGGCCGTCAACCACGTGGGCCCCCACCTGTCCGCCCGCACCACCGTCCTGCTGTGGGAGGACAGACCCCCCACCGCCCCCTGGATCGTCGCCGACACCGCCCGTGTCGCCTACCCCTGGATCTCACTCGACCGCCAGCGCCAGCACGTCGACGAACTGAGGAGCCAGGGCTACCAGGTCGTCTACGACCGCGAGGGCTACGTGGTCCTGCACCGCGCCTGATCTTCTGGACCACGTCCGCCGGGGCAGGTGTCCCGGATGTGCCGACCATGGACGTCGGTGACGGCGGCACGGCCCAACGATCTTTCAGCGGGTGTGGCGTGAGTCGACCAGGATGCACAGTCCCGGCGGTATCCCCACGGCGTCGGCCCCAGGTCCACTTCGGGGCATAAAGGCAGTGGGGGAGATGAGATCTATGCCTGCGGATCCGGGGGGTAGGCGGCGCATGGGGGGCGGCGGCCTGGTGCGTGCCGTGGTCGACCGGGCCGCGCGGCGGATGATGGCCGTGGTGGGAGGCCCCGCGCGGTTCCAGGTCATTGTCCTGCTGGCCTGCGTTCTCGGACTTGTCGCCGCCGACCAGGCGGCCCTCGGGGCGGTGGGGGTGGAGGTCAAACAGAGCCTGGGCATCACGAACACCGAACTCGGGTCCCTGTCCGCGGTGTCGTCGGGGGCCGGTGCCCTGGCCGTCCTGCCCGTCGGTGTGCTGACCGACCGGGTGCGGCGGGTGCGGATCCTGGTCGTGAGCATCGCCGTGTGGAGCCTGGCCATGATGGTCGGCGGTCTGGCCGACTCGTTCTTGTGGCTCCTGCTCTCCCGGCTGGCGCTCGGAGCCGTGACGGCCGCGGCCGGGCCGACGATCGCCTCGCTCGTCGGTGATTTCTTCCCGGCCGCCGAACGGGGCCGGATCTACGGTTTCATCCTGAGCGGCGAGATGCTCGGTGCCGGATCCGGGCTGCTGGTGGGCGGTAATCTCGGGTATTTCCTGTCGTGGCGTTCCACCTTCTGGTTCCTCGGACTGCTCGGGATCGTCCTGATGTTCGTCATCGTTCGAAAACTGCCCGAGCCCGAACGCGGCGGCCAGAGCCGGCTGCTCGCCGGAACGGCCGGCCTGGCCTCCGGACCGGGCGACAGCGGTGAGGACGGCGGCGGGGGAGCGCGAAATCCGGGCGACGCGGCGCGTTCCGCGGTGCGGGATCTCGGGATCGAACCCGATCCGGCGTTGGTGCTCCACCGTGACCCGGTACGGATGTCGATGTGGCAGGCGGCGCGGTATGTGCTGAGGATCCGGACGAATGTCGTCTTGATCATCGCCTCGGCGGTCGGCTACTTCTTTTTCGCCGGTCTGCGGATCTTCGGTGTCGTCTTCGTCCACCAGCAGTACGGCCTCAGCCAGGCCGCGGTGACGGGTCTGGTGCCGCTCGTCGGGTTCGGTGCCCTGCTGGGGGTGCTCTGTGGCGGGCGGATCGCCGACTGGTTCGCCCGCCGCGGGCGGGTCAGCGCCCGCCTGGTGGTCCCCGCGGTCGCGTACCTGACCGGTGCGGCCTTCTGCCTCCCGGGCCTGCTCACCACGTCGATGGCGATCGCACTGCCGTTCCTCTTCGTCTCGGCCGGCTCGTTGTCGGCGGCCAACCCTCCGCTGGACGCCGCCCGCCTCGACGTCGTCCACTTCCGGCTCTGGGGACGCGCGGAGAGCATCCGCACATTCCTTCGCACGGGTGCGGAGACCGCCGCTCCGGTGACCTTCGGCTTCCTGGCCGACGTCCTCGACCCGGGCGGGACGAGTAGCGCGCAGGGCTTGCAGTACACCTTCCTGATCATGCTGGTGCCGCTGATCGCGAACGCGATCGTTCTCCTGTACGGCCGGCGCACATATCCCCGCGACGTCGCGACGGCGACCGCCTCCGAACGAATGACGGACACGGGTCGTGGAAGGACTCACTGATCCGAGATCGGATCCGGCCCGGCGTGTGTTCAGGAGGTGATCGCGGGTCTCAGCGAGCCCGTTCGAGGGGCGAGGTCCGGATCACTGAGCGGGGCGCGGCCCAGCGGATCACCGGCTACCGGCCGAAGGTGTCGCGGCCGGGGTCGTAGCCGGATCCGGCGACCGGAGCTCGGGTCCGAGTGAAAGTCCGGCAGGTCGGATACGGTGCCGGAGTTCGGGGAAAGGCTTGGTCGGGGGTCCGTTCAGCACCAGCCTGCCGGGCCGGATCACTCACGTAGTGGGCACTGGTGGTCAGGGTGCGGGGAACGCCCGCACCGCCCGGTGTCCTTCTGCCGGACCGGACATCGAAACAGGTCACCGCTTGTGATCATCGTGATCTCGCTGGGTGCGGCGTGCCTTCTCGGCCTCGGTTTCGTCGCGCAGCAGCACGCGGCGTACCGCCGGCCGTTGGAGGACATGCTGCACCTGCGCCTGCTGCTGGACCTCATCCGCACGCCGTTGTGGCTGGGCGGGATCGGGCTGATGCTCTGCGGCCAGATCCTCGGCGCTCTCGCGTTGCGGGAGGCGGACGTGGCGAAGGTGGCGCCGCTGCTGGCGATGAACCTGCTGTTCGCGCTGACCGCGGCCCATGTCGTCTACCAGGAGCCGTTCGGACGCGTGCTGCAGCTGGGCGCGGTGCTGGTGGGCGGAGGAGTGGCGCTGTTCCTGTACGGCGGCCGGCCCCATGGCGGGACTCTGCCTGGATCGGGTTCCATGCGGTGGCTGGCGGTGCTTTCGGTGGTCGTGGTGGCGGGTGTGCTGGTCCTGGTCGGCCGGCGGCGCTCCCTGCAGGTCAGGGCGATGTTGCTGGCGGCCGCCGCCGGGGTGCTGTACGGGCTGCAGGACGTGCTGACGCGCAGCTCCCTGCTCACACTGGACAGCGGGCTGAACCTGGCCGGTACCTGGCAGCCGTACCTGCTGCCCTGCGTCGCCGTGGTGGGGCTGCTGCTCAACCAGAGCGCGTTCGACGCCGCCCCGCTCCGGATCTCGTTGCCGGCCACCACGGCCGCCGAGCCGATCACCGGGATCGTGCTGGGCGTGGCGATCTTCTCCGAGCGGCTGCGGGTCACTCCGGAGGCGCTCGCGGCGGAGGTGGTCGGCTTGATCGCGATGGTGACCGGCATCATCATCCTCGGCCGGTCCTCGTTTCTGGCCAAGCCGACACGGAACGCCCTTCGGCGCCCTGACGGGGAGTGGCAGTGATCCGCTCGCGACAACCGGCGATGCTCCGGCTCCGGTCCCACCGAAGGGGCGGCTCCTGCTGCTCTCGGGAAGGTAAGGACATCCGCGAGAGTGGGGACATCCAGTAGGGCTTCTCTCGCGGCGAGATCCCGATCGTGTCGGCTAACGCGGCGAGCGGCCGCGGCAGCGGCTTCGCCCGCGCCTGCGCGACCGGCTCCGCTGACCGCGGTCCGGCCGCGCTTGTTCACCTACTCCGAGGAACAGAGCGTCAGCGGCCGGTTTCCATCAGGGCCAGGTAGCCGTCCTCCAGGGTCGGTTCGGCCGGGCGGGCGTAGGGGTCGGGGGCGGTGGGGGCGATGAGGCGGTAGCGCATTCCGGTGCCCTCGGGGACGGCGGCCACGACCCTGCCGTGCGAGGGGGCGGGGCCGGGGGTGGTCAGGGTCCACACCCGGTGGTCGGCCTGGGAGACCAGTCCGCCGACGTCCCCGGTGAAGGCCAGGCGTCCCTTAGTGAGCACCGCGAGGAGGCGGCAGGTCTGGGCCACGTCCTCGACGATGTGCGTGCTGAGCAGGACCGTGCGGTCACCGGCGAGCTGGGAGAGCAGGGTGCGGAACCGGATCCGCTCCTCGGGGTCCAGGCCGGTGGTCGGTTCGTCCACGATGAGCAGGCGGGGGTCGGCGAGCAGCGCCTGCGCGATGCCGGCCCGGCGCAGCATGCCGCCGGAGAAGCCCTTGAGCCTGCGGTCGGCGTCCTGGGTGAGCGCGACCACTTCGAGCAGTTCGCCGATCCGGCGTCGCCGGGTGGCGCGGGAGTCGATCCCCTTGAGCAGGGCGATGTAGTCCAGGAACTGCCGCGCGGTCAGGTCGGGGTAGACGCCGAGGTCCTGGGGGAGGTAGCCGAGCGCCCGCTGCACGGCGAGGCGGCCGTCGGCGGTGGCGATGTCGTGCCCGCCGATGCGGACCGTCCCCGAGGTGGGCTTGAGCAGCCCGGCCAGGATGCGCATGAGCGTGGTCTTGCCCGCCCCGTTGGAGCCGAGCAGCCCGTACATGCCGGTCGGCACGTCGAGGTCGAGCCCGTCGAGGGCGTGCACGCCGCCCCGGTAGGTCTTGGTCAGGCGGGAGATCTCGATGCGCATGTCAGGACTCCGTCCGGGTGGTGTGGAGACGGGCGAGGGAGAGGACGAAGACCGCGAGCACGAGCATCACGCCGATCCACAGGAGGGCGACGGGCGCGTCGGCCATGGGCCGCAGGAAATCCAGCGAGGCACCTCCGGGCGTGGGGCCGCCGTAGGTGTAGTAGTCGGGGCCTATGATCAGGTGCGTTTCCGTCGGGCCCGGCGGTGCCGGCGTGTAGCCGAGGAGGCCGTAGGCCACGTACTGGCTGTTGGGCGAGAGGATGGTGTCGGCCAGGGTGGGCATCATACTGGGATAGATGAGGTTCCCCCAGAACCAGTAGACGACGAACAGCACCTGGAACAGCATCGGCGGCATCAGTAGCGGACCGGCCAGGCCGAGCGCCCCCACGAAGAGCAGCGCGGGGACGGTGGTCGTCACGAAGACCACCACCGCCCAGCCCAATGCGGAAGGCTCGCCCTCGACGATCGCGTAGACCACGGCCCGGCCGAAATAGGCGAGCGTGAACGGTACGGCGGTGGCCGCGCATGTGCCGAGGTATTTGCCGATCAACCGGGTGGTGTGAGCGGTCGGGGTCGCGTCCAGAACCCCGACGACGCCGAGCCGCCGGTCACGGACGAGCCGGTCGGCGAGCAGGCACCCGTAGACGATGGGCAGCAGGGACATGAGCAGGTCGGCCGACACGATCATGGCTGTCATCGGGTCGTCCCTGTCGTTGCTCCGCTGCAGATCCACATACGCCGGGTTGAGGGTGATGACGATCACCGCGAAGGTCAGCCCGTAGACGATCCACAGGACGGGGCGGCGGATCTGCATGCGGAACTCGTAACGGAAGGTCGCGATCATGCGGCCTCACCTCCGAGGATCCGTTCGGCGTTGCCGAGCAGCGGCCAGGCCGCAGCGGCGAGCAGCGAAGCGGTCGCCAGCAGGGTCAGCCGGTTGGGCAGCCAGTCGCCGGGCACCGTCCCGTGCGTGGTGGCGAACAGGTGGAGCAGCCGGAGCATCTGGTTCTCCTGGAAGAGGTATGCGAGCATTTGTTCGAATAACCAGACGAACGAGATGATCGCGGCGGCGGCGGAGGCGCTGCGGAGCGTGGCCGCGACGAGCAGGCCCAGGGCCGTCAGCCAGAGCATGGGGGACAGCCAGGCGAGCTGCCCGGCCAGGCCGTGGGAGGCGGCGGGCAGCAGGTCCCACCAGCCGGTGACGATCAGCAGCGCCGAGGCGATCAGGGCGCAGAGGGCCGTCCACCCGACCATCACGGCCAGGCGGCGCAGCATGGTCGAGCGGTATCCCCTGGGCAGGGTGAGCTGTAGCTCCACCGCGTGGTCCCTGCCGATCAGCGAGGCGGCGGCGATGCCGGGCAGCAGCGGGATCCCTGTTTCCAGGATCGTCATCAGGAACAGCACGGTGTTCCCCTCCCGGGAGCCGAGCCGCGTGCCGAAGGCGACGAGAAGCACGATGAGCAGAACGAGGACCGGTGGGGCCAGCAGGGCCGCGGGACCGGCCCTTCTTATCTCGTGCGACCAGAGGTCGAGTGATCTCATGACTGGTGAGTTGCGCGGGCGCGCCGGATCGGTTCACCCGTGCCCGAGGCGATCACGGCGGCGAGTGTCAGGGCGATGGCGAGGGTGATCGTGGCGGGGCTGGTCGTCCAGAGGTGGCGCAGGCCGTCCGGGACGGGCACGTCGGTGGCGGTCAGCGCGTAGAGGGCCCACACCGACAGCCCGCCGCCCATCGCGGCGGCGGGGTTCCAGCACACCGACAGCAGCAGGCTGAGCCCCGCGAGCACCGCCATGGGCCCCAGCCACGCCATGATCAGTGATGCCAGCCCGGCGGGGGCGGCGTTCAGCGGTGCCAGCACCGCCGAGGCGAGCAGCGCCAGGAGCAGGTCGTAGCCGAACACCAGCGTCATCCGGGCCATCATGATGACGCGCGGTGACATCGGCGTGACGGCGACCAGTTCGAAGGCGTCGTCATGCTCGGGGCCGCACGATCCGGCGACACCGGCCATGGCGATCAGCGGGGCGGCGAGGGCGAGCATGAACTCCGCGAGATTTCCGGCTCTATTGTTCTCGGCCAGGATGAAAATCACGCTGAATACCATGATCAGTACGGAGGCCAGCAGGATCGCCGGATTCAGCAGCCGGGCCTCCATCGCCAGCAGGGCCCGCGCCCTGTGCAGCCCCCGTACGGCCGCTGCCAGGTGTGGTGACGAGGTCCTCCACGACAACAGTGACCGCGGTGAGGGCTCCGGCGCGGCCGGGACCTCCAGGCCGTCGAGAGCGGCCCTCATCAGGGCGGCGCGCACGATCTCGGGGCCGGGCGGAGGCGGGATACCGTCGCGGATCTCCCGCAGCTCGGGCCAGTCGTGGGGTTCTGGTGGCTCGGGTCGGCCATGGACTCCCGGAGTCTCGGGTTGGTCGTGGATCTTTGGTGGTTCGGGCCACTCGCGGGGTTCTGCTGGCTCAAGACGGTTGTTCATCGAGGCACCCCCTCAGGGTCGCTCGGGCGTGGTGCAGACGGCTTTTCACCGTGCCGACCGGGATTTCCAGCACTTCGGCGATCTCCCGGTGGCTCAGGTCGTCGAGGAAGGCGAGTACCACCACCTCGCGTTGGGTCAGCGGCAGCCGGGCCAGCGCCGCCCGCACCCGGTCGTCGCTCACGGCCAGCTCCTCGGGGCCCGGCAGCGGATCGGCCCCGTCGGACGGTTCGGCCGCCAGGGGAGGCGGGACGCCGCGGAGTCGGTTGTGCGCCTGCCTGCGCGCCACCCCGAACAGCCAGGTGCTGACGCTGGAGCGATTCTGGTAGGTGCCCGCCGAGCGCCACACGGCCAGCAGCGTGTCCTGGAGGATCTCCTCGGCCGTGCCTCGATCCCCGGCGAGCCGGTAGATGAAGGCGAACAGCGGCTTGGCGTACCGCTCGTACAGCTCGGTCAGCGCGCCCGCGTCGCCGTCGGCCACCCTGGCCAGCACGCGGGTGTCGTCCTCCCGGGTGCCGGCACGCCGGCGCGCGGCGCCGAACCAGCGCGGTGCCATCCTCTCGGTTCCCCCGTCCACGCCAGGTGGGTAGCGTCAGCCTCGGCCCGGGGTTCAATCGAACTTTGAGGATCGTTTTCCCAACGTAAATGGGGATATAGCGTGAATCTCGTCCGCCGCTTCCTACTGGTCAGTAATGGTGCCTAGGGTAGATGGGTAGATATACCGCGTAAGGCGACAAGTCGCACCCCAGGGGGTTGCAAATGACGGCGCGAATGGGCACCGCACGGCTCGGTCCTGCCGAGCGGTCCGCCGCACTGGCGCAGATGAGCGCCGAGGAACTCGATGTGGTGGTGATCGGAGGCGGAGTCGTCGGAGCGGGGGTCGCGCTGGACGCGGCGACCCGGGGGTTGTCGGTCGGGCTGCTGGAGGCGCGCGACTTCGCCTCGGGTACCTCGTCCAGATCCTCCAAGCTCATCCACGGGGGGTTGCGCTACCTGGAACAGCTCAACTTCGAGCTGGTCAGGGAGGCGCTCCAGGAGCGGGCCCTGCTGCTGCAGCGGATCGCCCCGCACCTGGTGAGGCCGGTGCCCTTCCTGTTCCCGCTCAAGCACATGGGCTGGGAGCGGCCCTATGTCGGCGCGGGCCTGGTGCTGTACGACACGATGGGCTTCTCCACCGGCCTCACCCGGGGTGTGCCCGGCCATCGGCACCTGTCGCGTACCAGGGCGTTGCGGCTCGCGCCCGCACTGCGGAAGTCGGCGTTCTCCGGCGCGGTGCAGTACTGGGACGCCCAGGTCGACGATGCCCGCTACGTGATGACCATGCTGCGGACCGCGTCCACGTACGGGGCCCATGTCGCCTCGCGGGCGCAGGTGGTGGGCTTCCTCCGCGAGGGGGAGCGGGTCACCGGCGTCCGGGTGCGTGATCTGGAGAGCGGCCGTGAGCTGGACGTGCGGGCCCGCCAGGTGGTCAACGCCACCGGTGTGTGGACCGACGACATCCAGGAGCTGGTCGGCGGGCGCGGGCAGATCCACGTGCGCGCCTCCAAGGGCATCCACCTGGTGGTGCCGCGCGACCGGATCCACTCGCTCACCGGGATCATCCTGCGCACCGAGAAGTCGGTGCTGTTCGTCATCCCCTGGGGCCGTCACTGGATCATCGGCACCACCGACACCGCGTGGGAGCTGGACCGGGCGCATCCGGCGGCGTCGCGGTCGGACATCGACTACATCCTCGACCACGTGAACGAGGTGCTCTCGGTGCCGCTCACCCACGAGGACGTCGAGGGCGTCTACGCGGGGCTGCGCCCGCTGCTGTCGGGGGAGTCCGAGGAGACCTCCAAGCTCTCCCGCGAGCACGTGGTGGCCCACCCGGTCCCGGGGCTGGTGATGGTGGCCGGAGGAAAATACACGACATATCGTGTTATGGCGAAGGATGCGGTGGACGCGGTGGCGCACGGTCTGGACCAGCGGGTCCCGCCCTCCTGCACCGACCGCGTCCCGCTGGCCGGGGCCGAGGGCTACCAGGCGCTGTGGAACTCCAGGCAGCGGCTGGCCCACTCCTCCGGGCTGCACGTGGCCAGGATCGAGCACCTGCTCCAGCGGTACGGCTCGATGATCGACGAGGTGCTGGAGCTGATCGAGCGGGACCCGTCGCTGGCCAAACCGCTGACCGGAGCGGACGACTACCTCCGGGCGGAGGTGGTCTACGCGGCCACCCACGAGGGGGCCAGGCACGTGAACGACGTGCTGACCCGGCGCACGCACATCTCGATCGAGACCTTCCACCGTGGCGTGGCCGTGGTCGAGGAGGCCGCCCAGCTGCTCGCCGGGCCGCTGGGCTGGGACGACGAGCAGGTCAAGCGCGAGGTGGGCTACTACACCAAGCGCGTCGAGTCGGAGCGCCTCTCCCAGGAGCAGGACACCGACCAGGAGGCCGACGCCATCCGCCTCGGTGCCCCGGAGATCGTCCCGGTGGCCGGACCGGACGTCCAGCCGGTCCACCCGATCTAAGCCGGTGTGACCGTCCGGAGCGCGTCTCAAGGCCGGACACCGGCCCTCGGGCCGCGCGGATCCGGGCCGGCACGGGTGCAGATCGGGCGAAGCCCTCAGTAGATCGTTCACACGCGCGTAGAGCGCGGTTGCCAGGGTGTCCGTCTCGGCTGTCACGAACTGGGCGCACACCCCTCGTCTTCTCTCCGCGGCTATGCCTTTGTGCCGCCACCTCTTGAAATCAATCACCTGGAGGGTCGCGGGCGGACCCGTGCCGACGCGTCGGCAGACCTTCGCGCGGGGGCTCGGCCTGCACGGCCGATCGACGCGGTTCCGGCGACGCTCACCGGGGCCGTCGCGGTCACCGCCGGACCACATCCGGTCGTGATCCATGTCACAGTCCAACCGGATGAGAACCCACGGCGGTCCCGCCGGCTACTCACCGAGTAGATCCCGAAACGACAAGGGATCATCACGGTCGTACGGGCCGGAGAGACTTTCACAAAGGAGCCACTGTGAACAAGAAAATGATCGCTGCGATCGTCGGGGCGAGCTTGACGGTCGGGGTTCTCGGACTGGGTGCCGGCAGCGCGTTCGCCAGCGACAAGGTCGGCGCGACCGGCAAGATCGCAGCTGAGGCGGCGGCGCCGAAGCCGCCGAAGGGGGCCAGGGCCGTCGTCCAGGTCAGCCCCAACCCCACCGCCAAGCGAGGCGAGGAGCTGACGATCACCGGCCACTGCGGCGGGGGTAAGGGGCTCAAGGCCGTGGTCAGCGGTGCGTATGGCGGCGTACCGTCGCTGGAGAACATCCGTATCATCGACGACAACCCGAAGAAGTTCGTGGCCAAGGCGACCCTTTCCCACAAGATCGGCAACGGTGTCGGTCCCGTCTTCGTCGACTGCGGCGGCGAGGTCGGTGTGACCCTCCTGGTCACCCACGTCTGATCCGATCCTTCCCGCACGGGTCGGTGAGCAGGAGACGAACCATGGACTCGTCGCGGCCTGGGTAGCCCCAGTACCCGGGCTTGTCAGCCGGCGCTCCGGCTTCTTCGGTGGTGATCCGTCGCGGCCCGCCCGCGAGGACGAACCTTCGCGGGCGGGCCCCGGTCGTGCACACCGTTGCGTCAGGTCGAGCCGGTCGATCAGACCGTGAAGGGCCGACTCGACCTGGAACGCCACAGTGGTCGTACTCCTGAGGGAGTGATCATCCGCATCCCGCGGTGTTCTCTCGCGCTGACCGCCGTTTCGTGGCACGACCACACCGGCGGCCAGGCCGCACCGCGCTCATGGACCGCCTACGATCACTGATTCCCCCTGGACTCGATCACTTAGCGGGTGAAGGCCTGGAACTCGGCGGCGCGCAGCTGGTCCCTGGCGGGGCTGGCGGTGCCGCAGTCGGTGGCGGAGTTGGGGTCGGCGTCCTGCTCGCCGGCGTAGAGCGGGTTGCCGGTGCACTGGGTGGAGACGGCCCGCAGGGTCAGGTGGGTCGCGGTGGTCATCGGGATCTTGAAGGACTTGATCAGCAGGTCGGCGCCCCGGGGGCGCGGCAGGCGGGTCTGGAAGGCGTCGGCGGGACTGGTGTAGACGACCGAGAAGGACGCGGGCGAGGCGCAGTCCTTCTTCGTGGCGTCGCAGGCCAGGACCTCGAAGGCGCGCAGGGCGCTGAAGCGGTTCTGGCCGCCGGGGTCGGCCGGGTCGTTGACGCTGGGCCGGAGCATGGCGCTGACCTGCACCCGGCGGACCTTCACCGGGGTGGTCCCGGCCAGGTCCACGGTGACGGATTTGCCGCCGACCGGCCCGGTGAGCGAGGCCCAGTTCGTCGCCTCGGTCTCGTCGATCAGCTTGCCGTGGTTGACGCCGTCACCCGCCGCGGTGGCGCCGAGCGCCGCCGAGGCGACGTTCTTCGCCAGCGGCAGCGGCAGCGGCAGCTTCACACCGGGCAGCACCGCGAACTTCACCCGGGTGTGCCCGAACCCGTTGCCCGCGACCACGAAGTCGTAGACCCCCGGGGTCATCTCGACGGTGTCGCCGAGCTCGGTCGCCGGGTCGGTGTCGGCCACCGGCACGACGCGGCCCTCGTAGTCGCCGACGTACAGCCGAAGCGCCGCGTCCTTGGCCTCAAGCAACGGCTTGAGCTGGAGCCTCCCGTTCTTCCCCGCGGGGTCGACGAAGCTCGGCGTCGGATCGGGGTCGTTCGGCCCGGTGCTCGCCGCACCCTGGCCGAGACCGTGCTCGGCGAACGCCCGCCACATGATCGCCTGGTTGGCGCCGCCGAACCGGATGGCGTCGGCAGCGAGCAGCGCGTCGCGGTGGTCGACGTAGCTGACCGCGCCGGAGGCCATCAGCAGCAGCGCGTCGAAGGAGACCTGCGCCCAGCGGCGGTTACCGGGACACTGGTCGAGCGGGGTCTGGCCGTCGGCGCACGCCTTCTGCTTGGCCGGGGTGCCCTCGCCGTACTTCTTCAGGAACGCCTTGCGCACGTCGTACTGGGTCGCCGACCAGATCTCGCCGTCGGCGTGCACCTGCTGGCCGACGAGGTCGTAGGCGATGTCGCTGTAGTTCAGCGGTGAGGTGGCCATGTCGTAGTTGCGGATGCCCGCCTTCTTGTCGCCGGTGACGTAGCCGCCGGTGACGGAAGGGGTGTCGCCCGCGGGGCGGAAGCCGTACTCGGCGAGGTACTCCATCGCGAACAGGTCGGAGGTGCTCTCGTTCATGGCCCCGGCCTGGGCGCCGCTCCACCCGGCGTTCGGGCCGGCGATCATCCGGCCGGAGATCGCGTGGGTGTACTCGTGCCCGATCACCGACATGTCGTAGTCGCCGTCCACGCAGGGGGCGTAGAACGAGCCCGCGATCGGCTGCCACAGGTACATGTTGGTGATGGGGGCGATCCCGTCGGGACCGGTGATCTGGTTGGCGTTGTCGCGCACGCTGAGTACCCGGGCACCCGCCTGCGCGTTGCCCTGCTCGGGGTCGCCGCCGAGACCGCCGCGCCCGCCGTTGTCGTTCTGCATGTTCCAGGCGGTCTCGGTGAACCCGAGCCGGTAGGACCAGTCGTGCATGCGGTTGTGCATGACGTGCAGGTTGGTCATGGCGGCTTCGAGGTCGGCCTCGCCGGGCTCGTCCAGCGCCGCCGGGTCACACTTGGCGGTGTACCACCTGTTGGTCCACGGATAGGCGTACTGGCGGCTCGGCGTGGCCACGTTGCTCCGGGTGCCCACCGAGAACGCGTCGCCGCTGGCGCGGTTCTCCACGGTCTTGGCGGCGTTGCCGACGCTGGTGTTCGTCGAGGCGTCCGTGGCGTGGGTCAGGTCCCAGGCCTTGCCGGTGGCCGGGTCGGCCCCGACCAGGTCGCAACCGGGGCCCGCGGCTGGGCACCAGGTCTTGCGGGTGTCGGTGGAGGAGTAGTCGCCCGGCGGGTTGGCGGGGAACGCCTTCCAGGTGGGGTCGTCGGGCGCGCCGTGGTGGTCCACCAGGTTCTCGCGGGTCAGGATCTCGCCGCTGACCGCGTCGACGTGGGTGGTGTACGCGGCCGGTTCACCGTCGCCGCCGCCGATCAGGACGACCTGGAACGCGTTGTGCGTCCCGTCGGGGGCGGGCACCGCCGTGGCGGTGGCCTTCTTGACGGTGGCCGTGGCCAGGTCGATCCCGCCGTCCCTGGCCGCGATCTCCAGCGCCTGCCGCTCGGTGAGCCTGGCGGCGGGCGGGGCCTCGGAGGAGCGGGAGAGCGTCGAGGTGACGTGCAGGACCTTGCCGTCCTTCACGCCGACCACGACCTGCCCGTCCACGCCCGCGGGCAGGTCGCCGAACCTCTGCCTGAGCAGTACGGCGTGCCCGCCACCTATCGGGTTGACGGCGATCTTCTCCAGCGCGTCCACCGCCTCGCCGGAGAGGCCGAAGAGGTTCTCGTTCGCTTTGAGATAGGCCCGCGCGGCCTGTTCGGGGTCGCTGCCGAGGCCCTCGGCCAGGGGAGCGGAGCCGGTGACGACGGCGGGGGTGCCGAGGGAGTTCCACCTGATCGTCGCGGTGCTCGCCGCCGATCTGGAGAGCGAGGCCGGGGGCGCGACGCTGCCGCGCCGGTTGTCCAGGTCGGGCTTGGCGCCCTGTTCGGCCTGGAAGTCGTGGGCCTTGGGGGGCTGGGCGCCGGGTTCGCTCTGCGCGATTCCCGGCAGGGGAAGGGCGAGCGCCGCCGTCGCGGCGGCGATGACGGTGATGCGTAACCAGGGTCTGGTCGACACCGATCCTCCTGCGGAGAGATGGCCGTCGTTGGCCATGCCACACGCGGATCACGTGTGTTGCGCAAGAGGTAACACTTATTCAAGTGTCATGACAAGATCTTGTAAAGGCTGATATGTCGGTGTAATAGGAGGTTCTGTAGAGCGCCCGAGTGCGGTGACGGGCGCGCCCCCGGCGGCGGGCCGGGGGCGCGGGACGGGGGCGCGGGACGGGGGTTCGGAAGGCTCAGGAGAAGGAGATCCAGGCCTGGTCGGCCAGGTCCTTCAGGTCGCTGACCTTGAGGCCGAGATCGGAGACCGTCCACAGGCTGTCGCCGATCACGACCGAGCGGCGGATGCCCGGGTCGTAGGGGGCGAGGCGGGTGTCGTTCACCGGCTTGGGCTTGGGGTGGACGATAGTGCCGGTCCTGGTGACGGCGGAATCACCGATGTCGAGGACCAGGGCGACCCCGTTGGTCTGCTCGGTGCCCGTCCAGGAGTTCAGTGGGAGGACCGCCGTCCCGGTCTTGGCCCAGTACAGGAAGGCGTGCGGGTCCCACTCCGCCTCGGAGCCCGAGTCCTTCTGGAACATCTGCGACAGGCGGCGCGGGTTGGCCGGATCGCTGACGTCGAACAGGGAGACCTGGGTGCCGAGCGTGCGGCCCTTCTCGCTGGCCTCCTGGCCCACGCCGATCAGCCGCCCGTCACCCGCCGGGTGCAGGTAGGCCGAGTAGCCGGTGATCTTCAGCTCGCCGGTCTTCCTCGGCGCCGCCGGGTCGCGCAGGTCGAGCGTGTAGAGCGGGTCCACCTGCTTGAACGTCACCACGTAGCCGACGGGACCGATGAAGCGGACCGAGTAGATCCGCTCGCCCAGCCCCAGATCGCCGACCCTGCCCCTCTCGGCCAGGGTGCCGGAGTCGAGCACGTAGACGGCGCTGGAGCTGTGCTGCCCGGCGGTCGAGGTGGTGGCGACCCGCAGGTGCCCCTCGTGCTCGGACAGGGAGTACTGGTTGAGCAGCCTGCCCGGCACCTTGCCCGAGGCGACGTAGCGGGGCGCTCCGGCCGCGGTGATGTCGAACCGGTGGACCTCGGTCTCCTCCGCAGGCTCCTCCGGTGTCGCCGCCGGCGTCGGCGAGACGGTGTCACTCGGCGGCGGGGTGTCACTCGGCGTGGGGGTCGGGGCCGGCTCCGGGAGCAGGGTCGGAGCGGGGTCGAGGCCCGAGGCGGCGGCGGCCGGGGTCGCGGCGACCGTGGGAGTGGTGGCCGGGGCCTCCTCGACGATCGGCGGCTCGATCGACCTGGGCCACCACCAGTGCGGGTTGCTGGTCACGTACAGGCTGGAGCCCGTCCCGTAGACGGTGTCGCCGTCGGCGGCCACGCTGATCGGGGTCGTCTCGGCGAGCGCCTGCGACAGGTCGAGGGTGTGCACGGTCAGCATCGACGTCCCGGTGTACTCCGCCGGGTGGCTGACCCGCTCGCAGTCGACGGCGCGGTCCGAGGTCACGCCGGTCGCGGACGTCAGCTCGTACTTCGGCAGCCACGCCTCGATCGGCGCCGCCGTGACGACCTCCGTGTTCCGCCGGGTGCGCTCGTTGTCCGACAGATCGGGCCCGAGGTCGGGGAAGTCGATCCGCGGCTGGCTGCGGACCACGATCCGCACCGTCGAGCCGACCATCCTGGCGTCCACGTGGGAGCCGTCCGGGGTGAGCGCGCCGATCACCTTCGGCTCCCCGGACAGGTCGACGAGGACGTAGCGCGGTCCCGGGCTCGGCGCGCGCTTGGCCACCGCGCCGTACGGGATGATCCCGCCGCCGGAGAAGAGCACCAGCGCCCTGTCCCCGCTGACCAGCAGGTCGGCCGGGGCCCACGCCTGCTCGGCGTCCACCAGCTTGAGCGTGCCGGTGACCTTCCTGGTCGCGGTGTCCACCACCCTCAGCACGCCGCGGTTGACGGTGATCACCCGGTCGCCGTCGGTCTTCACCAGGTCGGGCTCGTCGACCCCGGCCTCGTGCGTGTTCGTGGTGGAGTGCTCGGGCGGCGCCGCGCCGCCGACCTTGGCGGCGGCGTCCGACCGCGCCTCCGCGTACAGGATCGGCGGGCCGCCGAGGCCCCACGGGCCGACGTTCTTCGCCGTCGCCGCGCGCAGCCCGGCCAGCATGTCGTCGCAGCCGCTGTAGGAGACCAGCCTGATGTTCCCCAGCGTGACCGGTGCCGCGGGTCCGGCGCCGCTCCTCGTCTCCGTAGAACTGCACGCCGTGGCGAGCAGGGCCGCGGCGAGGGTGACCGCGCCGGCTGTACGAATCGATGTCCTCATGCCACTACGACGGATCCGAAAGGGGTGTGGTTCAACACTTCGCTACCGGTGAGTAGCCACGGCCCGCCTCCCGCGATTACCCTGCGAACATGGCCGTTCCCCCTGAAATGACACGGGCCCTCGACCCCCGCATGATCGAACGTGTCGTACCGTACGTGACCTCCGCCGGCAAGACGCAGGAGATCACGGCACCGTTCACCGGCGAGGTGCTCGCCGAGCTGCCTGTTTCCACAGCCGACGACGTCCGCGCCGCGCACGCCGCGGCGCGGGAGGCGCAGCGGGCGTGGGCGGCGCTGCCCGTGAGGGAGCGGGCCGAGCCCTTCCTCCGCCTGCACAACGCCATCCTCGACCGCCGCGAGGAGATCCTCGACGTGGTCCAGTGGGAGACCGGCAAGGCGCGCAGGCACGCCTTCGAGGAGGTGCTCGACGTAGCGGGCTGCACCCTCTACTACGCGCGGCGGGCCCCCGGCCTGCTGGAGACCAGATCGCGGGCCGGGATACTGCCCGTCGCCACCAGGACCGCCGAGGCGCACCGGCCCCGGGGAACGGTGGCCCTGATCTCGCCGTGGAACTACCCGCTCTCGCTCGGTGTCACCGACGCCGTACCCGCGCTGCTCGCGGGGAACGCGGTGGTCCACAAGCCCGACACCCGGACCGCGCTGTCCACGCTGTGGACCATCGATCTGCTGGTCTCCCTCGGGATGCCCCGCGAGATCTGGCAGGTCGTCCTCGGCGAACCCGACGAGGTGAGCGATCCGCTGCTCGACGGCGCCGACTACGTCGCGTTCACCGGCTCCACCCGGGCCGGCCGGAAGATCGCCGAGGAGGCCGCCAGGCGACTGATCGGCTGCTCGCTGGAGCTCGGCGGCAAGAACCCGATGCTGGTACTCGACGACGCCGACCTCGACATCGCGACCCAGGGCGCGCTGCGCGCCTGCTTCACCAACGCGGGGCAGCTCTGCCTGTCCATCGAGCGGCTCTACGTCCACGACTCGGTGTACGACGCCTTCGTGGAGAAGTTCGTCCGGCAGGTCAGGAACATGCGGCTCGGCGCGGGACTCGACTGGAACGTGCAGATGGGCTCACTCTCCTCGCAGCGGCAGCTGGAGGCGGTCGGCGCCCAGGTGGACGACGCCGTCGCGAAGGGCGCCAGGGTGCTGGCCGGCGGGAAGGCCCGTCCCGACCTCGGCCCGCTGTTCTACGAGCCCACCGTCCTGACCGACGTCGACGAGAGCATGGAGCTCTGCCGCGCCGAGACCTTCGGCCCGGTGGTCGCGGTCTACCGCTTCGGCGACGACGACGAGGCGGTCGAGAAGGCGAACGACACCTCCTACGGGCTCAACGCCTCCATCTGGACCCGCGACCTGTCCCGCGGGCGCGCGCTGGCCTCCCGGATCAAGGCGGGCACCGTCAACATCAACGAGGGGTACGCCTCGGCCTACGCCTCCTACGACGCGCCCATGGGCGGGATGAAGTCCTCGGGGCTCGGCCGCCGGCACGGTGCCGAAGGGCTGCTGAGGTACACCGAGGCGCAGACCGTCTCCAGCCAGGCGCCCTGGCTGGGTTTCGAGCCGATCCTCGGCATGGCGTACGAGAAGTACGCCGACACCCTCGCGGGCGCGCTCAGGGTCATGAAGGCGCTCCACCTGAAGTGAGGCATGGATCTTCGAGTGCGACGACCGTGGTCTGAGAGGGAGACGCCGTGTTCGACCATGACGTGCTGGTGATCGGCTCCGGCTTCGGCGGGAGCGTCTCCGCGCTGCGGCTGACCGAGAAGGGTTACCGGGTCGCGGTGCTGGAGGCGGGGCGCCGCTTCGACGAGGGCACGTTCCCCAAGACCTCCTGGCGGGCCCGCGACTTCCTGTGGGCGCCGGGGCTGGGCATGAAGGGCATCCAGCGCATCCACCTGCTCCGCGGCCAGAAGGGCACCGGCGTCATGGTCCTGGCGGGCGCCGGGGTCGGCGGGGGCTCACTGGTCTACGCCAATACCCTCTACGAGCCGCCGGAGGTGTTCTTCCAGGATGCCCAGTGGTCGGGCATCACCGACTGGAAGGCCGAGCTCGCCCCCTACTACGACCAGGCCAGGCGCATGCTGGGTGTGGTGATCAATCCGACGGTCACCAGGGCCGACGAGGTGATGCGCACCGTCGCCGAGCGGATGGGCGTGGGCGACACCTTCCACCTGGCCCCGGTCGGCGTCTTCTTCGGCCCTCCGGGCGTCGAGGTGGACGACCCCTACTTCGGCGGTGCGGGGCCGCGCCGCAGGGGCTGCACCGAGTGCGGCGAGTGCATGACGGGCTGCCGCCACGGGGCCAAGAACATGCTGATCAAGAACTACCTCTACCTCGCCGAGCGGGCCGGGGCCGAGGTCCTCCCCGAGACCACGGTCACCTCGGTCGTGCCGGTGGACGGCGGCTACCGGATCGAGACGCACCGGACCGGCGCCCCCTGGCGCCGCCGCGTATTCACCGCCGAGCAGGTGATCTTCGCGGCGGGGACGTACGGCACCCAGCGCCTGCTGCACCGGCTCAAGGCCGCGGGGACCCTGCCCCGGCTCTCCGACCGGCTGGGCACCCTCACCAGGACCAACTCCGAGGCACTGCTCGGGTTCGAACGCCCGTCGGCCAAGGGGGAGAAGCTCAACAGGGGGCTGGCGATCACCTCCTCGATCCATCCTGACGCGTACACGCACATCGAGCCGGTCCGCTACGGCGACGGTTCCAACGCGATGGGCCTGCTCCGCACCCTGCTCATCGACGGCGGCGGAGCGCCGCGCTGGCTCAAGTTCCTCGGCGAGGCCCTGCGCAGGCCCCACCTGGTGCCGAGGCTGTTCAACCACCGCCGCTGGTCGGAGCGCACGATCATCGCGCTGGTCATGCAGGCCAAGGACAACTCGATCACCCTGTCCATGCGCAGGGGACTCCTCGGCCGCAGGCTCCGCTCAGGGCGGGGCCACGGCGAGCCCAACCCCACCTGGCTGCCCGCCGGTCACGAGTTCGTCCGGCACGCGGCCGAGGAGGTCGGCGGCATGCCGGGTGGCACCTGGCTCGACCTGTTCGACATCCCGGCCACCGCGCACTTCCTGGGCGGCTGCGCCATCGGCGCCGGGCCCCAGACCGGGGTGATCGACCCCTACCACCGCGTCCACGGCTATCCGGGCCTGCACGTCGTCGACGGCTCCGCGATCTCCGCCAATCTCGGCGTCAACCCCTCCCTCACCATCACCGCCCAGGCCGAGCGCGCCATGGCCTTCTGGCCCAACCGGGGAGAGACCGACCCGCGCCCCGCCCAGGGCTCCCCGTACGCCCGCCTGACCCCCGTCGCCCCCGCCGACCCCGCCGTCCCCGCCACCGCCCCCGGCGCCCTCCGCCTCCCCATCGTCGGCATCACCTGAGCGGCACTTCGCGCGGCGCGCGTTCGGCCCGGTTGGCGGGGTGTCGTGGATTCGACCAGGATTCCTATGTGATGTGGAACGTTGAGGAGTTCGTTCGCGCGGCCGGGGTGACCGTCGATGAGCTGGCCGCCTACGTGGCGGAGAGCCAGGCGGGGGCGGTGCCGGTCATCCGGCGCAGGCCCCCGGGCGAGCTGGCCGAGCGGCTCGGGCTGGCCCGGTGGATCCGCGAGGGCGGGATGACCGCGGAGGCGTACGGGGAGTTCCTGCGCGGCTACCTCGCCGAGGGCACCCGGATGCACCACCCGGCCTACCTGGGACATCAGATCGCCGCGCCCGACTTCCCCGCCGCGCTCGCCGACTTCGTGCACGGCGCGGCCAACAACCCGATGGCGGTCTACGAGATGGGCGCCTCGGCGGCGACCGTCGAGTTCGAGGTGCTGCGCTGGATGCTGGACACGGTCGGGTTCGGCGAGGCGGGCGGCGGGGTCCTCACCCACGGCGGCTCGCTGGCCAACCTCACCGCGCTGCTGGCCGCACGGGCGGCGGCCGCCCCCGGCGCGTGGACCGACGGCGTCCCCGGTGACCTCGCCCTGCTCGCCCCCGCCTCGGCGCACTACTCGCTCAGCCGCGCGGCCGCGATCCTCGGGCTGGGGGAGCGCGCGGTCATGCCGCTGGACGTGGACGGGCTCGGCAGGGTCGACGTCGCCCGCCTGCCGGATGCCCTGGAACGGGTACGCCAGGCCGGGCGGCGGCCGATGGCCCTGGTGGCGAACGCCTGCGCGACCGGGACCGGGCTCTACGACGACCTGCGCGGGATCGGCGAGTTCTGCGCCGCCGCCGGTGTCTGGTTCCACGTGGACGGCGCCCACGGCGCCTCGGCGCTGCTGGCCGCCGAGCACCGCCACCTGCTCGACGGGATCGAACTCGCCGACTCGCTGATCTGGGACGCGCACAAGATGCTGCGCACCTCCAGCCTGGCCGCCGCGGTGCTGACCCGGCGCGAGGGCGACCTGGACGCGGCCTTCCAGCAGCGGGCCAGCTACCTGTTCTACGGGGAGCAGGGCTTCGACCTCATCGGCAGGACCGTGGAGTGCAGCAAGGCCGAGCTGGGCCTGAAGATCTTCCTCAACCTGGCCTGGCGGGGCGAGCGCGGCCTGGGCGAGCACGTCGCGCGGCGGTACGCCACCGCGCACCGCTTCTGGGAGCTGGCCCGCGAGCGGCCGGGCTTCGAGTGCCCGTACGAGCCGGAGAGCAACATCGTCTGCTTCAGGTACGGCACCGCCGACCCGGTGGACGTCCGCGAGCGCCTGATGGCGGACGGCGCCTTCCAGCTGACCTCGGCGGAGATCGGCGGGGTCCGCCACCTGCGGGTGACCGTCATGGCCCCGGCCACCGACGACAAGACGCTGGAGGCGCTGCTCGACCGGATCGCCGAGCTGGGGAATCCCCGAATCCAGGAGGGCCAGTGAACCGGTGAATTCCGGAAAGAAACGCTGAATCGGGGCTGGCCGCCGGATCCGGGGTCGAGATGGTTTTGCGGGCTTGCCATGGGATTTCGGGGCCTGGCCTGGTGGCAAAGGTGAGGTTGCCTCGCGGGCTGATCGTGGGCTGTCGTGCCAGGTCCCCCGGAGCCCGTACTGATATAGCGTCGCGACCATGACCGAACTCGACGGGCGCCTCCGGGCGGTATGCGATCTCAATGTGTCCGGTGTCCGGGAAATGGCCGGGCGGCACGAGTACGACGGCCTGATCCAGGACCTGTCGCCGGCGGGGGTGCGCGCCGGGCTGGCCGCGCTGGGTCAGGGGCCGCTGCCCGAGGACCCCTGTGACGCGGCGCACCTGCAGATCTTCGAGCAGGCCGCGCGGGTGCAGTTCGCCGAGCTGGAGCTGCACCGGCGCAGCCCCATGGAGCACGTGGGCAACCTGGACCTGGCCACCTACGACCGCGAGTACGCCCCCGAGGCCGAGCGGAACGCCGCCAAGCAGGCTCACCTCGCCCGTTGGCCGGAGGCGGTGGACAACGCGGTCGCCTCGCTCGACCTGCTCAGCGCCCCCGTCGCGACCGCGCTGCTCGGCGCGGTACGCGGCCTGGCCGCCGGGGTGCCCCGCGACGCGAAGGAGAGCGTGCGCGAGGCGGCGTTCCGGGCGCACGCCCGGCTGGTGGAGCACGTCGAGAAGGCCGCGCGCTCCGGCGACCCGGACGCCTCGCTCGGTGCCGAGGGGCTCGCCCGGCTGATGAGCGCCGCCGAAGGGCTCCCGGTCGACCTGGGACGGCTCGCCGAGCGCTCCGACGCCGAGCGTGACCGGCTGATGGGCCGGCTGACGGAGTCCTGCGCCGCGCTGGGGTTCGCCGACCGCAAGCCGCTGGAGGTCGCGCGTGAGCTCGTCAGGCAGCACCCTGGTCCCGAGGGCGTGATCGAGGCGGCCAGGATCGGCACCGAGAGCGCGATCGCCTTCACCCGGGAGAAGGACCTGGTGCCCTACCACGACGGGGAGTGCCTGGTCGGCCTCGCGCCCGAGTCGCGCCGGTGGGGTATGGCCATGATGAGCTGGTCGGCGCCCGGCGAGCCCGACGGCCCCTCGTGGTACCACGTCACCCCGCCCGACCTCTCGTGGCCGCCGGGCGATGTCGAGGAGTGGCTGGAGGTCTTCAGCGAGACCACGCTGCCCGCGATCAACGTGCACGAGGTCGCCCCCGGACACTTCTCACACGGCCGGGCGCTCCGCCACGCCCCTTCCGACGTGCGGCGGACGCTGATGTCGCTCTCCTTCGCCGAGGGCTGGGCGCACTACGCGGAGGAGCTCTGCGTCGAGGAGGGTTTCGCGCCGGAGGATCCGCGCTTCGAGATCGGTGTGTGGTTGGAGGCCCTGATCAGGGTGACCCGGCTGGCCTGCGCGATCGGCGTGCACTCCGGTGCGATGACCGTCGAGGAGGGCGCCCGCCGCTTCGCCGCCGACACCCACATCGTCGGCCCGGCCGCGCTCTCCGAGGCGGCGCGGGCCACCTTCGACCCCACCTACGGCCGTTACACCTGGGGCAAGCTGGAGATCCTCGACCTCCGGGACCGCGCCAGGACCGCCTGGGGTTCGGACTTCGGCCTCAAACGCTTCCACACCGCGATGTTCGACCTCGGCTCCCCACCCCTCGGCCTCCTCGACCACGCCCTTCACCTCCGCCCCGGTGACCGTCGGCCAGAACCGTGACCTCGGTGCCAGGCCGGAGCGCGCCTTCCTCACACGGCCGCGCTCCGGTGAGGTCGAGCGGCCTCCCGGGCACGCCCGTACCGGGACGGCCCGCCGGGAGATCGACGACCGATCGCCCAGGCCGCCGCTCCCGCCGGGTCGAACGGCGTACCGAACCGCGCTGCCGGCGGGATCAGCGGTCGACGGCCGTGGCGCCGCCGTCGACGACCAGGTGGGTGCCGGTGATGAAGGACGCCTCGTCGCTCAGCAGGAACCGTACGGCCGCGGCGACCTCCCCGGGGCGGCCGAGGCGGTGGAAGAGGGACTTGCGTTCGAAGGACTCCATGAAGCTCTGGTCGCCGCCGGTGGCCTTGACCAGCATGGGGGTGTCGATGTAGCCGGGGCAGACGGCGTTGATCCGGATCGGCGCCAGCTCGTGGGCCATGGAGCGGGTCAGGCCGAGCATGCCCGCCTTGGAAGAGCAGTAGGCCGGGATGAACGCCTGCCCGACCAGGCCCTCGACCGAGGAGATGCCGACGACCGCGGAGCCCTCGTGCCTGCGCAGGTCCGGAAGCAGGGCCTTGACCAGCAGGGCGTGGGCGCGCAGGTTGACGTTGAGCACCGCGTCCCAGGCCGCCTCGGTCAGCTCGCCGACGCCCAGGGGGGCCGCGATCCCGGCCGCGTGCACGAGGCCGCCGATCGCCCCCAGGGCGTCGCGGCTGGTGGCGACCGTGGCGGGAAAGGACGAGGCGTCGGTGACGTCGACGGTGACGGCGATCGCCGGGGCGCCGTTCATGGCGACGAAGGAGGCGGTCTCCTTGGCACCCGTCTCGTCGAGATCCCAGATCGCGACCGGGCGCCCGGCCTCGGCGAGCGCGAGCGCGCAGGCCCTGCCGATCCCTGACGCTCCGCCGGTGACGACGACTCCGGTACCTGTCATGGCCTGCCTCCTCGACTGGTGGTGAGCCACACGTTAGCTTTGTGGCCAAGCGGCCGCTAGGTATGGTGCGGCCGGAGACGGCGCGATGCGTGAACCGTCAGTTAGAGGTAACACGATGCGGGAACCGTCAGGCTGGAGGAAACGCCATGCGTGAACTGTCAGACAAGATCGCGGTCGTCACGGGGGCGGGCAGCGGGATCGGCCGGGCGCTCGCACTGGGCCTGGCGGCGGAGGGGATGGCCCTCATGCTCGCCGACGTCGACCCGGGCCCTCTCGCGGAGACCGCCTCGCTGGTGGAGGGGGTCAAGGTGCTCACCGAGATCACCGACGTCTCCGATCCGGCGGCCGTGCAGCACCTCGCCGACCGGACCTTCGGCGAGCTGGGCGCGGTCCACGTACTGTGCAACAACGCGGGGGTCTTCCAGGGCGGCCAGATGTGGACCAGGGAGCCCGAGGACTTCGCCTGGCTGCTCGGGGTGAACCTCTGGGGCGTGCTCCACGGGATCCGGGCCTTCGTCCCCCGTATGATCGCCCAGGACACCGAGGGCCACATCCTCAACACCGTCTCGGTCTCGGGGCTGTTCGCCGCGCCGTTCTCCGGCGCCTACTCGGTCTCGAAGTACGCCGCGTTCGCCGCCTCGCAGTCCCTCGCCCAGGACCTCGCGATGGCCGGCTCCAAGCTCCGGGTGACCGCGCTCTGCCCGGGCGGGGTACGGACCGGCATCAACCGCTCGGAACGGGTCAGGCCGGAGAATCTCACGGTCGCCGGGCCCACCGAGGACGAGGTGGCCTCCGCTGAGATCATCGACGGTCTGGTGGAACGGGGCATCGACCCCGAACAGGTGGCGCTCGCCGCGGTGGCGGCCATCCGCCAGGAGCGTTTCCTGGTCTTCACCCATCCCGGCTACGCGGCCGGCCTGCGCGAGCAGACCGAGGCCCTGCTCGCGGGAGCGCTGCCCCCGTTTCCCGTCTACGAGTAGCACGCCGACGGGCGCCGATAGACTGGGACCACCGCTCTGTTCCTTTTGGGGGTCTTGGTGTCTGAGTTCGACACGGTCCTGGTCGTCGATTTCGGCGCGCAGTACGCGCAGCTGATCGCGCGAAGGGTACGTGAATGCCACGTCTACTCCGAGATCGTCCCGTCGACGATGCCGGTGGAGGAGATGATGGCCAAGAAGCCCAAGGCCATCATCCTGTCCGGTGGCCCCTCGTCGGTGTACGCCGAGGGCGCTCCGGCCGCCCCCGAGGGCCTGTTCGGCACCGGCGTGCCGACCTTCGGCATCTGCTACGGCTTCCAGGTCATGGCCCAGGAACTGGGCGGGGAGGTGGCCAGGACCGGCACCGCCGAGTACGGCGGCACCCACCTGGAGGTGGGCGAGCACGGCGTGCTCTTCGCGGGGCTGCCCGCGAAGCAGTCGGTCTGGATGTCCCACGGGGACAGCGTCTCGGCCGCCCCCGAGGGCTTCACGGTCACCGCCGCGACCGCCGAGACGCCCGTCGCCGCCTTTGAGAACCCCGAGCTGGGCCTGTACGGCGTCCAGTTCCACCCCGAGGTCCTGCACTCCGAGCACGGCCAGGCGGTGCTGAAGCACTTCCTGGCCGCCGCGGGCTGCCGCCCCTCCTGGACGATGCTCAACATCGTCGAGGACGCGGTCGAGGCGATCCGCGCCCAGATCGGCCCCGAGGGCCGCGCCATCTGCGGGCTTTCCGGCGGCGTCGACTCCGCGGTGGCCGCCGCCATGGTCCAGCGGGCCATCGGTGACCGTCTGACCTGCGTCTTCGTCGACCACGGGCTGCTGCGCAAGGGCGAGGCCGAGCAGGTCGAGCGCGACTTCGTGGCCGTCACCGGGGTCAAGCTCCGGGTGGCCGACGCCCAGGAGCGCTTCCTGAAGGCACTGGAAGGGGTCACCGACCCCGAGGAGAAGCGCAAGATCATCGGCCGCGAGTTCATCAGGGTCTTCGAGGACGAGCAGCGCGCCATCATCGCCGACGGCCCCGTCGACTTCCTCGTCCAGGGCACACTCTACCCCGACGTGGTCGAGTCGGGCGGCGGCACCGGCACCGCCAACATCAAGTCCCACCACAATGTCGGAGGTCTCCCCGACGATCTCCAGTTCTCGCTGGTGGAGCCGCTCCGCGCACTGTTCAAGGACGAGGTCCGCCGGGCCGGCGAGGAGCTGGGCCTGCCCGCCTCCATGGTCTGGCGCCAGCCGTTCCCCGGTCCGGGGCTGGGCATCCGCATCGTCGGCGCGGTCAGCCGGGAGCGCCTGGAGATCCTCCGCGAGGCGGACGCCATCGCCCGCGAGGAGCTCTCCCGCGCCGGGCTGGACCGGGAGATCTGGCAGTGCCCGGTCGTGCTGCTCGCCGACGTCCGCTCGGTGGGCGTCCAGGGCGACGGCCGCACCTACGGCCACCCGATCGTGCTGCGCCCGGTCTCCAGCGAGGACGCCATGACCGCCGACTGGTCCCGCGTCCCCTACGACGTGCTCGCCCGCATCTCCACCCGCATCACCAACGAGGTCCGCGAGGTCAACAGGGTGGTGCTGGACGTGACCAGCAAGCCCCCGGGCACCATCGAGTGGGAGTAGGCGCCCGGCGGGGGACGGCCGCCGCCGATGGCGGGGTTTCCCGGGGTGCCGAGGGGTAGGTTGGTGCGGGTGTCCTCCCCACTGATCGGCGCGAACTCCGCCAGGACCCCCGTTCCCCGTCTGGCGTGGCTCGACGCGCTGCGTGGGATCGGCGCGGTCGCCGTGTTGCTGGAGCACATGCTGCCCTGGTTCATGCCCGCCCTGCGGCCGTACTGGTTCAACCTCGGGATGTACGGCGTCCTGGTGTTCTTCCTGGTCAGCGGGTACATCATCCCGGTTTCGCTGGAGCGGCGGGGTGATGTGCGGGCCTTCTGGATCAGCCGCGTGTTCCGGCTCTACCCGATCTACCTGCTGGTCGCGGTGGGCGTCCTGGTCATGGCGATCTGGATGCCCGTCCGCGAGCAGGTGCCCAGGGACCTGGCCTCGGTGTCCGCGCACGCCACGATGCTGCTGGACGTGGTGCACCTGGGCGGCCTGGCCGACACCATGTGGACGCTCTCGTACGAGATGGTCTTCTACCTGATCGTCACCGCGCTATTCGTCGGCGGGGTGCACCGTGCGAGCGGTGCCTTCGCCATCGGCTTCGGGGCGGTCGCGGTCGTGGCGGGGCTGGTGCTGACGGCGCCGCCGATGAAGGGCTACTGGCCCGCGTACGTGTCCGGCGTGCTGTTCTTCGTGGGCCTGGCCTGCCTGATCGGCGGGCGGTTCACGAAGATCGCCGCGTATGTCCTCGGGGCGATGGCCGTGGTGCTGCTGATCTTCTCCGGTTTCGTGCCGTGGCTGGGGGCGGCGATTCTCGCGGTGATGTTCGCCGGAACCGCGATCCGCCGCTGGGAGCACGGAGAGGGGGCCCTCTGGCCGGTGGCGGTCGCGACGGTGCTCGTGGCGCTGGCCCCGGTCTGGTCGGAGCAGGCCGGCTGGTGGTGGGTGCAGCCGGGGCCGTGGTTCGTCACCATGGCGTTGGCCGGGGTGTCGTTCGCGGGCGCGATGGCCCTGCGCGGGCGCCGGCTGCCCAGGTTCCTCGTCTGGCTGGGGCTGGTCAGCTACTCGGTCTACCTGCTGCATCACCCGCTGCTGCGGATCGCGCACACCGTTGTCGGGGACGTGCGGGAGGCCGGGCCGGTGCTGCAGCTCTCCCTGTCCGCGGCGTTCGTGCTGGTGGTGCTCGGCCTGAGCCTGCTCACCTACCGCTACGTGGAGCTTCCCATGCAGGAACTGGGCAGGCGGCTGGCTCGGCGGCGGTCCGCGGACGAGATCGCCGAGAGGACGCCCTCAACTGGGATGGCCAGGAGGGCGTCCTCGGGTGGGGCGGCTCAGCTGCCGTCCTCGGGCGACTCGGCGAAGTCGTCCGGGTCGCCGGTGGGCGACTCGGAGGTCAGGTCCTCGTCCTTCTCGGAGCCGACGGGGTAGACCTCTCCGGCCTTCGTGGCCTTGGCGCCGCGCAGTGAGGAGACCGCCACCACGTGGTAGCCCTGCTTCTGCAGCGCGGTCAGCAGCTTCGGCATCACCTTGACCGTCTGCTCGACCCAGTCGTGCATGAGGATGACCCCGTCACGCTTGGCGTTCTTGAGCACCTCGTCATAGATGGCCTTCTCGTTCCTGGTCGCCCAGTCGCGGGAGCCGCCGTTCCACAGCACGATCGGCATGCCCATCTCGGCGGCGATCGCCGCGACCCGCTGGTCGAACTCGCCGTAGGGCGGCCGGATCGTCGTCGGGTACTTCCCGGTGGACTTCTTGACGATGTCCTGGGTCTTGGTCAGCTCCTCGCGGATCTTGTCCTCGGACAGCTCCCGCAGGTGCGGGTGGCTGTAGCTGTGGTTGCCGATGTCGTGGCCCTCGGCGACCATCCGCTTGGCGAACGCGGGGCGGGACTTCACGTACTGACCCTCAAGGAAGAACGTCGCCTTGGAGTTGTACTTCTTGAAGGTGTCGAGCAGCTTGTCGGCGTACTTGCCGGGACCGTCGTCGAAGGTCAGCGCGATGCACTTGACCTTCGCGCAGTCCACCGGCACGGGCTTGGATGCGGGCTTGGCCTTGCTCGCAGCCTTGGCCGTCGGTTTGGGCTGTTCCGCACTCCACGCGGCGGTCGGGGTAGCGATCATGGCCAGCGCACAGGATGTGGCCAGCAACATTCGGACAGGAGACTTCATGAGGGGATCTCCGGGTCAAATCGACGTCGGTCGAATGGGCATCCTATCGAGGTGCCTGATGGCTCCTGGGGCTGAAGCGTCACAATGTCCTGTGAAAGCCCATATGCTCCGGTGATCGCGGCACCCCGCGCACCCTCCAGCAAACTTGCTGTTTCCCCAGGTCATGACTGTGTATAGCGGCGTGGGCGCGTCCCGCCGCCGCCCGATGATGGGCAACGGCCCCCTGCCGGAAAACGCTGGGGAGAGCATGACGATCGCCACGGTGGAGCCGCCCTCGGCCGAGAGGAGGCGGGGCGGTGTCCGCGACACCCGCGACCGGCGGTTCACCCTCGCCTGTTACGCGACCGGCCAGCTCGTGCTGCTCGGCTGGTGGCTCGCCCTCCATCCCGGGCTGATGAGCCCGGACTCCGTCACCTACGTCGCGCACGTCACGACGGGTCCCTGGGTGGCCGGCCAGTCGGTCGCCTACGACGCCCTGCTGGGCCTCTCGCTGAGGGTGACCGGCGACCTGTCCCCGGTCACCCTCGCGCAGACGGCGGCGATGGCCGCCGCGCTGGCCCACCTCGCGGGCGCGCTCAGGTCGCTGGGCGTGCGCGGGCGCGGGCTGCTCGCGGCGCTGGGATGCGCGGTGCTGTCACCGCCGCTCGGCGCCTTCACGGTGACGATGTGGAAGGACGTGCCGTTCACGGTGTGCGCGGTGCTGGCCGCGGGCACCGCCGTGCGGCTCGCGGCCGGGCCGGCCGCTGTGCGGCTCGCGACCGGGTCCGTCGCCGTGCGGCGCACGGCCGGGGCGCGGGACACGCTCAGGAACAGGGTGCTCAAGGGCGGGTGGACCTGGGATCCGCGGCTGGCCGCCCTCGGTGCCGAACTCGCCGGGCTGGGGTTGTTCAGGAACAACGGCTTCCTCGTCGCGCTGATCGCCGCGATCCTGCTGCTCCCGCTGCTGCCCGCGGCCCGCCGCCCGCTGGCGGCGGTGGCCGCGGCGGCGGTGGCGACGCCGCTGCTGTTGCTGGGCGCCGGCTACCCGGCGATGGGCATCGCGCCGCCGTCCCGCTCGTTCGCCTACCAGACGGTGTTCGGCGATCTCGCCGTGGCGTACGGGGAGCGCCCCCGGCTCTTCGACCGCGAGCAGCGGACGCTCCTCGCCACCATCGCCCCGCTGCGCGCCTGGCGGCGGGGGGCGACCTGCCAGACCATGGCGCGCGTCTTCTTCGACCCCGCCTTCAGCCACTCGCGGGCCGAGCAGCGGATCTCCGAGGTGCTGGAACTCTGGCGCGGGCTGCTGGTCCGCGCGCCCGGTGTGCTGCTGAGCGCCCGGGTCTGCCGCGCCGCGCTCGCCTGGCAGGTCGGTTCGACCTCGGGCGAGCCCGGCGGCGAGCTCTATCGCTTCTCGTTGCGCGATCCCCGGCTCCCCGACGGCTGGGAGGGCACCCCGGCGGCCTCGGCGATGCGGCAGCGGCCGTTCTCCGCCGGTCTGCGGGCCGCCGGGCTGTCCGCGCTGGACGCGAGCACGGTCAGGCAGCTTGAGTGGCTGCTCTGGCGGGCGCCCTTCTGGTGCTACCTCGGCTACGCGGCGGCCGCGCTCGCGTGGCGGCGGACCGGGAGCGGGGCGGCGCTCGCGGGGGCGGCCGTGGTCGCGGGACAGCAGCTCGGCGTGATCCTCACCAACACCGCGCCGGACTTCCGGTTCATGGTGGCGCCGATCTTCGTCGGTGTCCTGTTCGTTCCGCTCCTGCTGCGGGAGATGCGGACACCGCCACGTCAGCGGTCGATCTCGTCGAACAGCGCCTCCCAGCGGTCCAGGACGCGGGGCAGCCGGTAGGCCCTCATCCGTTCCCTGCCCCTGGCCCCCATCCGCCCGCGCAACTCGGCGTCGGACATGAGGCGCTCCAGGGCGGCGGCGAAGCTCCCCGCGTTCCCGGGTTCGGCCAGCACGCCGTTGTCGCCGTCCGCGACCAGCGTCCTGACCCCCGCCGAGGCGTCGCAGGCCACGGCGGGCAGCCCGCAGGCCGCGCCCTCGGCGAGGACCAGCCCCCATCCCTCGAAGTCGCTGCTCAGGGTGACGATGGAGGCGTCGAGGTACTCGGCCTCGACGTTCTCGACCTGCCCGCGGAAGACGATCCGGTCGCCGAGGCCGGTCTCGGCGGCCTGCGCCTCCAGCGCCGCCCTGAGCGGCCCGTCGCCGATGATGTGCAGCTCCCACGGTTCGGCGACGGCGGGGGCCGCGGCGGCGAAGGCGTCGATCAGCAGGTCGATCCGCTTCACCCTGACCAGCCGTCCCGCCGAGACGATCCGCGGGTTGCGCAGCGCGGCGGCCTTCTCGGGAAAGACACCGACCGGGTTCAGCATGGTCCCGCAGTTGGCGAGCCGGTGGTTGGTGAAGGACGCGGCGTAGTCGTCGCAGAGGAAGAGCGCCTTGTCGAGGTGCGCGTAGTACTTCTTGATCAACCGAAGGTTCGGGGAGTCCACGGCCTCGGCGTACGACTGGTGGTACTGGCCGACCTTGGCGATGTGCGGCATGGGCAGGTCGGCGATCCAGTGGGCGGCCCAGGGCGAGGCGATGACCAGGTAGCCGCCGTCGATCCGGTCGGTCAGCCGGAGCAGCCGCTGCCTGGCGGTGGCGACCTCCTCCGGGGTCCGCCGCGCCTTCGCCCTGCGCCACGGGAGCGAGCGGGGGGCGGCCTCGGGGACGGGCGTGTCGTACAGCGTGGCGTGCCGGTAGAGGGGGTCGGCGAAGTAGGTGTGCGGCTGCCTGGAGGGGTTGATGCTGACCAACCTCACCCGGTGCCCGCGGGTGGCGAGGCCCTGGGCCAGGGTGTGGATGACCCGCTGGGACCCGCCCATCGAGTCGCCGTCGGTGCTGAGGAAGATGACGTTTCGCGCTCTCATCGCACGACCTCCGGGAAGAAGGCGTCCACGACCTTGCCGCTCGCCTGCCCGTCGTCGAGGCCGCACCAGCGGTCGCGGAACTCCGCGTAGCGCCGCCGGTACCGTTCGGTGATCTCACCGAGCTCCTCCAGCGCGGCGGCGAGTTCGCCCGGGTCGCGCAGCAGCGGCCCGGGGGCGACCTCGGCCAGGTCGAAGCAGACCCCCCGCTGGGCGGCGGCGTAGCGTTCGTGGTCGTCGACGTAGTAGAGGATCGGCCGGCCGAGGCAGGCATAGTCGAACATGATCGAGGAGTAGTCCGTCACCAGCACGTCGGAGGCCAGCATCAGGTCGTTGACCTCGGGATACGCCGAGGCGTCCCGGGCCAGCCAGCCGAGCGGGTCGGGCACCGTGAAGCGGTCGTAGGGGTGGGCGCGGACCAGGATCACCCAGTCCGGGCGGAGCGTGGCGGCGAGGGCCGGCAGGTCGATCCGGAGTGACTCGCCGCTGAAACGCCCGTTGTCGCGGTAGGTGGGCGCGTAGAGGACCACCCGCTTTCCGGCCGGGACCTCGAAGAACTCCCTGACCCGCCGCGCCCGCTCGCGCTGCGCCGGTTCGGCGTGCCGCACCAGCACGTCGGTACGCGGGTAGCCGGCGTGCAACAGCTCGCCCTTGAAGCCGCTGGCCTCGGCGAAGTCCCGGCGGAAGTCGCGGCCCGGGGTGAGCAGCATGTCCCAGCGCGCCACCGCCTCGGCGTACTTCCTGGCCAGGGCGGGCTGCGTCCGGTGGCGGGGCTCGTCCAGCCCCATCTTCTTGAACACCTGGCCGTGCCAGGTCTGCAGGTAGCGGGTGCCCTTGCGCTTGCGGTAGCAGTAGGGGAGGTTGTGGCTGTCCACCCAGTAGCCGGCGCGCGCCAGGGTCCAGGCGTAGCGGAAGGTGTCGCGCCGGACGAGGTCGACGTCCTCGGGAAAGCGCTCGGGGACGCCCGCGTGGGACCAGACCGCGCGCAGGCCGCCCGCGCGCCGCTGCAGCTCCTCGTAGACGTAGCGCGGGTTGCCGGTGTAGCCGCTCCCCTCGGCGGACTCGAAGAGCACCAGACGGCGGTTGACCGGCACCGTCGCGCTGACCAGCCGGTAGAAGCGACCCAGGTTGCGGGGGGTGGCCAGGTCGGACAGCAGGTGTTGCCAGAGCTCCGCCATGCTCGGCAGGCGTCGCGCGGGCACGTGGCCGAGCCTGCGCGCCACGAGCCGGAACGGGATGTCGGCGGATGCCTCCAGGACCAGGCGGCCGGTGCCCACCGTGCCCACGGAGGTGAACGACAGGCTGGGGGGCGCCAGCAGGGGCCTGGTGTTGCGGCGCTCACCCTCGTGGAGCGAGATCGTGACCGCCTGCGGCCTGACGGCGTTGTCCGGCCAGTCCAGCTCGGGCAGGGAGATCGACACCGTCGCCTCCAGGATGCCCGTCCCCTCGGGGATCTGGGTGCCCTCCGCCTCCTCCGGGTCCCACTGTCCCTCCAGCCCCCGACGCTCCCGCGCTCCCCGGGGCGGCTCGGTCGCGGCGGGTGCCGGCTCGAAGGGGATCGCGGCGATCGTCTTCTTCCTGCCGCCGATGTGCAGCCAGGCGGTCAGCGAGCGGCCGTCGAGCACCCGGCCGGGGTCGTAGGTCCGCAGGCGCAACCGGACCTCGTCCCTCGACGCCTTCAGGTCGACGAGCTCGTGCCGGAGCAGCGCGCCGGCCAGCGGTTGCTCCGCCAGGTGCAGCTCGGTGACGTCCAGCTCGCTCCTGCCCTGCTCGCTCAGCGGGGGCGTCGCCCCCCAGAACACCCGCCCGCCTTCCGCGGTGACCGCCCGGGGCGGCACCGAGTGCCTGGCCCCCAGCTCGACGGCGGCGAGCGCCGCCTCGGCACCGCGCCGCTCGCGGACGAGCTGGAGGCAGACCCGCTCGGCCCTGCTCAGCCGCTTGATCGCCGCGGGTTCGAGCGTGTCCACGTACGGGATGACGAGGTCGGCGAACTCGGCGATCCACGCCGGGTCGCGCTGGGGCAGGTCGCCCAGGTAGAGGCGGAGGTCGTGGGAGAGGAAGCGGAAGTCCTTGTCCTCTTTGAGATCGAGGGAGTGGGTGGCGGCCAGCACGCGGTCGCTCAGCAGGGCGGCCGTGACGCGCTGGCGCACGTTCTCCAGCTCGTGCCGCCGCGACGAGATCGACCTGGTCGCGGGCGTGGCGGCGAGCAGCCAGCGGTAGACGGGCCACGGGACGACGGCGAACAGCTTGCTGCGGCAGAACAGCTCCGTCGACCAGACGATGTCCTCGTGGTGGATGTCCTCGTGGAACCGGATGCCGGTGCCGTCCAGGAAGGTCCGCCGGTACAGCTTGTTGGTGGCCAGGCAGTTGAAGAGGAGTTCGGGTTCGGCGCGGATGTCGTCCACGATCCGGCGCTCCGCGAACAGCCGGGGGTACCAGAGGGTGACGGCGCCACTCGCCTCGTCGACGCGTTCCACGGTGCCCATGACGAAGTCGGCGCCGGTCGCCTCCGCCTCCAGCAGCAGGCTCTTGCAGGCGTGCCTGGGCAGTTCGTCGTCACTGTCGAGGAACATCAGGAAGGGTGCGCGGGCGACGTCCATGCCCGCGTTCCGGGGGGCGCCGCAACCGCCGCTGTTGGCGGGCAGCCGCACGTAGCGGACCCGGCCGTCCTCCTCGGCGAGCGCCTTGGCCACCGCGGGGGTGTCGTCGCCCGAGCAGTCGTCCACGACGATCACTTCGAGGTTCTTGAGCGTCTGGCCGAGTACGGAGCGTACCGCCCGGGGTAACCGGGGCGCGTCGTTGTAGGTGATGACGATCACGCTGACGTCCGGGACCGTGTAACGCTGTGTCATGATGCGCAACTCCAGGGCGGCTGGGAGGAGAGCCTTGACCCGCAGCGGCCGGCAGCGGCCGGGTAAGGCGTCATGGGATTGCCGGTTTCGGTGTTCCGCCGGTGTCTGTCGGCGTCCGTCGATGACGGGGGTGTCAGGTCAGTGGGTCGCAGGGCCGAGGAGGACGGGGGCGTCGCGGCCGGTGCCCCTCGTGGTCCGGTGGCCCGCGCGCTCCTCGTGGTACTCCGCGTCGACGTTGACCTCCCAGACGTCGTGCCTGGCGCCGTCGACGAGGTTCTCCACGGTCAGCATCGCGGTGAGCATGGAGTGGTCCTGGTTGTTGTACCGGTGCATGCCGTTGCGGCCGACCGGGTGGATTCGCGGCCACTCCACGTCGAGGTACTTCCTGAGCACCTCCACGTTGTGGACGTAGCCGGCGTCGTAGACCGGGTAGGCCTTCGGCATCCGCACCACGTAGCCCCGCTGGACCTCACCGGGGGTGACCAGGCCCAGGTGTTCCAGCTCCCGGGTGCCGAACGCGACGAGGTCGTCATCGGGCATCCGCCACAGGTCGTCGCCCTCGTTGACGAAGTACTCCAGGCCGAGGCAGGTCCGTCCGGCCCGCACCAGGTACGGCGACCAGGAACCGTAGTTCTGCACCCGGCCGAGCCGTACCTCGGGGGAGTGGATGTAGATCCAGTTGTCGGGGAAGGAGAACCGTTCGGGGACGACCAGCGCGACGGTGAGGAAGTCGCGGTACCTCAGCCCCGCGGCCGCCTCGGCGACGATGTCCGGCACGTCGGGCCCGAGTGCGTGGATCAGGGCGCTGAGCGGCATCGAGGAGATGAGATTGTCGCAGTACACCTCGCGGACGGTGCCCTCGCCCCCGCCCGTGCGGACGGTGAGGGCCAGCCGGCCCCGGTGGCGGCGGACGCGTTCGACCCGGGTGCCGAGGCGCACCGTGGAACCCCGCTCGCGGACCCGGTCGGCGCAGGCCTCCCACATCATGCCCGGCCCCAGCTTGGGGTAGCGGAACTCCTCGATGAGGCTGGTGACCTCCTTGCTGTTCCTGCCGGGCAGCAGCGCGCCGGCGATCGCCCTGCCCAGGGAGAGGTTCCTGATCCGCTGCGCGGCCCAGTCGGCCTGGATGCTCTCCGCGGGAACGCCCCACACCTTCTCGGTGTAGGTCTTGAAGAAGATCCCGTAGAGACGGCTGCCGAATCTGGCCGTGACCCAGCCCTCGAAGGTGGACTGGTCCGCAGGCGGCCTGATCCGGGCCCAGGCGTAGGAGCCGACACATCGCGCGGATTCGAGGACACCGAGATTGCGCAGGGCGTTGGAGGCCCTGAGCGGGTAGTCGTAGAAACGGCCCCCGTAGTGGATGCGGCTCATCCTCGGGCGGAGCAGGAAGTCCTCCTCACCGAGGATCTCGTTCCAGAAGTCCGTCACCCGCGACACCTTCGTGAAGAAGCGGTGTCCGCCGATGTCGAAGCGCCAGCCGTCGCGTTCCTCGGTCCTGCTGATCCCGCCGACCACCCGGTCGGCTTCGAAGACCTCGCACGGGTGTCCTCGCCGGGCCAGCTCGTAGGCCGCGGTGAGCCCGGCGGGCCCCGCTCCCACGACGACTGTTGAGTCCATGCGCTTCCCCCCGCGAATGCCGTTTCCTGCGATCTCGCCCGTCTCGGTCACCCGATGGTGTCGGACGGTCCGGGGGGACCGAAGGGTCATTACGACTTACTAGGACGTGTGCATTCCCAGCCTTGACCAGGGCATGGTGAAGGCGTTGCCGCACCGCGGGCCGGAGGCGGGGGCGGGCCGGGTGCGAGGAATGGTCAAGTCTCGGTCTGCTCAGTCCATCGCGGTCATATTTTGGGCACGCCCCATCGGCCGCGAAGCCATGCTGCTGACGTGACGTCCACCTCGCGCGCATGGCCGCCGGGCCCCGCCACGCGCCCGGGACGTCTTCCACGATGAGTGGATCTTCACCTGCGTGGCGTGTCCGGTGTTCGCGCGGACGGACCGGACTGTGAGCTTTCGACTACCGGAGGACCGATCGTGGCCCCAGTGAGCATCATCGTGCCCATCTACGACGTGGAACCGTACCTTGAGGCGTGCCTGGAGTCGTTGGTCGCGCAGACCTGGGGTGACATCGAGGTCGTCATGGTGGACGACGGCTCTCCCGACTCCAGCGCGGAGATCGCCGAGGCGTTCGCCGCGCGCGACGCGCGGTTCCGGCTGATCCGGCAGGAGAACGCGGGCCTGGGCACCGCGCGCAACACCGGCGTGAGACACGCCACCGGCGAGTTCCTCGCCTTCGTCGACAGCGACGACATGCTCCCGCTGACGGCGATCGAGACGATGGTGTGCAGCCTTCAGGAGAGCGGTTCGGATCTCGCCACCGGCAACGTGCTGCGTTTCAGCGGGCAGGGGGTGCGCCAGTCGGCGATGCACAAGACGATCTTCGCCAACTCCGCCCGGCGAACCCACGTGACCCGTGACGAGATCCTGCTCAAGGACCGGCTGGTCACGAACAAGCTCTGGCGCCGCTCCTTCTGGGACGAGCACGGGCTGAGCTTTCCCCAGGGGGTGCTCTGGGAGGACATCGCGGTCTCCCTGCCCGCGCACTTCCTGGCCCGGGCGGTGGACGTGCTCTCCACCCCGGTCTACCTGTGGCGGGAGCGGGAGGGGGAGAGCGTCTCGATCACCCAGAACCGGGGGCACGTCAAGGGCATCGAGGACCGGTTCGCCGCGGTCAACTCCGTGCGCCGCTTCCTGATCGACACCGGCAGGGCCGAGCACCTGCCCGCGTGGGACCGGATGGTCCTCGACAGCGACCTGCCGAACTTCCTGCAGGTGCTCGACCAGGCGGGCGAGGAGTCCCAGCGGCGCTTCCTCGACCTGGCCTGTGCCTACCTCGACCAGGCGGGGCCGAAGGTCCTCTCGCGCATCCCCGCGCAGCGCCGGGCGAAGTGGGCTCTGGTACGGGAACGCCGGATGGACGACCTGGTCCAGCTGCTGGAGTGGGACCGGACGGTCAAGCCGACGGTCCGGGTCGGCGGCGGGAGCATCCGCGGGTACCACCTCAACAGCCCGGTATCCGTCGAGCGGTCCGCCACCCGGATGCGCGAGGAGCTCGACCTGCGGCAGCGGGTGGACAGCCTGGACTGGAAGGACGACAGGCTGGTCGTCGAGGGCCGGGTCTCGCCGCGCTACCTGCGTCCCCGCCGGCGGATCCAGCAGCACGTCTTCGCCTGGCTGGTTCCAGAGGGGACCGGGCGCAGGATCCGGCTCCCGGTCACGGTCAAACGGGGTCTGTCGCTGGTGGACACGGGCCCGCGCAGGCGCAAGGACTGGTGCGGGTTCCGGCTGGCCGTCGACCCGGCCGGGCTTCCCGCCGGCTCGTCCTGGCGTGTCGACCTGTGCGTGCTCTCCCGGGGCCTGCTGCGGAGAGGCAGGCTGGCCCAGCCGAGCCCGGCCGCGCGGCGGCTGGAGCTCACCGAGGACCCCTCGGGGAGCGTGGCGTGGACGGAGTGGACGCCGGCCGAGGAGTTCAGGCTCAGGGTGGAGCGGCCCGGCGGCCGGGTCACCGGTCACCGGGTGGCCGAGGGCAGGCTGCGGGTCACCGGCCGGTGCGGCGAGGACCTCGGCGCCGCGCCGGTGCTGCGGCTGACCCGGCCGCAGGGCGGCCGTGACCGGCGCTACCCGATGGCCATCGCGGACGGCGCCTTCGAAGCGGTGATCGACCTCGACGAGGTGCTGTCCGATCGCTGGCCCGGTCTGGACCCGGCGAGCCTGGAGATGAGCGCGCTCAATCCCGGGGCCGAATGGCACTTCGAGATCGTCTCGGAACAGGGTGACGCCCGGCCGCTGGTCGTCGAGCGTGACGTGGAGCGCGGCCTGCACCGGCTCCGCGGCCGGGACGTGGTGCTCGACAGGTCGCGGACGGGCGGGCTGGTGCTGCGCGAGCAGCGGCCGACGTTCTACGTGGAGCGGGTGGAGTGGACCGAGCGGGGACACCTGGCGCTGAGCGGGGCCGCGATGCGCCCCATCGACGGCCAGGCGTGGCTGGTCCTCACCTCGCGCAACCGGTTCAACGAGCGGCTCTTCCCGATCGTCGGCGGCAGCGCCACGGTGACGCCCGAGGGAACCGCCACGCTCGGCGGACGGCTGCCGCTGCCGGCGGGCACGCACGGTTTCTCGATCCGTACCGACGCGGGCGACATGCGGGTGGAGTTCCGGCTGTCCGCGCCGCTGGAGCACGTCTCCGCCACCCGTACGTTCACCTTTGACACCGACCTGACCTCCGAGGCCGTCTTCACGGTGAGTGACGACCTGCGCGCCTCGGGCCGGCCGAAGCAGCAGCGGCTGCTGCGCGAGGACTTCTATCCGGCCAAGTGCCAGGAGGCGCTGCGGCCCGCCGTCCTCTTCGACAGCTACGACGGCAGGCAGTTCTCCGACAGCCCGAAGGCGATCTACGAGGAGCTGGTGCGCCGGGGCGCCGACCTGGAGTTCATGTGGGTGGTCAGGGACGGGCAGGTGGAGTTGCCCGAGGGGGTGGCGCCGATCCGGCGGTACGGGCGGGAGTTCTACGACGCGCTGGCCCGCTGCCGGTACGTCGTCACCAACAGCCACCTGCCCTCCTGGTTCGAGCGCAGGCCGGACCAGACGGTGCTGCAGACCTGGCGCGGCACCCCGCTGAAGCGCGTCGGCTTCGACATCGAGAAGGTGCTGTTCGCCAGGCCCGACCATCACGAGCGGCTGGCCAGGACCGTCGCCAGGTGGAGCCATCTGATCTCGCCGAGCCCCTGGTGCACCTCGGTCCTGGACAGCGCCCTGCGCTTCGAGGGGGAGATCCTGGAGATCGGCTCTCCCCGCGCCGACCTGCTCCGCCGCGACGGAGCCGCGGCGATCCGGGAGCGGCTCGGCCTGCCCGAGGGCAGGAAGGTGATCCTGTACGCCCCGACGTGGCGCGACGACAAGTTCTACAGCAGGGGGCGCTACCGGCTGGACCTGCGCCTGGACCTGCAGCGGATGTCGGAGGAGCTCGGTGACGACCATGTGCTCATGATCCGCAAGCACCCGAGCGTCACCGACCGGGTGCCCCGGGTCGGCAGGGACTTCGTCCTCGATGTCTCGATATATCCGGATATCCAGGAGCTTTACCTGGTCGCGGACATGCTGATCACGGACTACTCGTCGGCGATGTTCGACTTCGCGGTGACCGGGAAGCCGATGCTGTTCTACACCTACGACCTGGAGCACTACCGCGACGAGGTGCGCGGCTTCAACTTCGACTTCGAGGCCGAGGCCCCGGGCCCGCTGCTGCGCACGACCGAGGAGGTGGTGGAAGCCGTGCGGGACGTCGACGAGGTGCGTACCAAGTACCTGAGGCTGTACGACGCCTTCACCGCCAGGTTCTGCCCGCTGGAGGACGGCGGCGCGGCGGCGCGGGCGGTGGACCGGGTGTTCGGCTGACAGTCGCAGCCGCTTGTCGCGCACCTGCGGGCGGCGGAACGGCCGGGCGGGCGGTCGCGTCGTGGCGGACCACGGCCGGCGCCCGCCGTGACCGGGACCCGCTTCCCGGGTCTCCTGACTGCCGACCGCCCGCGCGGTGTCGGCGCCCTTGCCCCTTGGCCGGGGGCCGGGGATGACGCCGGTGGGGTTCTACCCGGCGAGTGCCGCGACGCCCGCGCCGGTCAGGAGCGGATCACCGCCTAGCTCTGGCACGTGACGGGGTAGGTCGCCGAGAGCTTGCTCACCTGGTGGTTCAGCACCTCCAACCCGATGGTCCCGCCCTGCTTCGGTTCCCGCCACCAGTAGGGGGCCTGCACTTCGAGGACCCCGTTCGGCGGCACGACGAGCGTGTTGGAGGCCGTCTGCACCCCGTCGATGCTCCAGCGATAGGTGATCACCACGCCGGGCCGTGCCTCGAAGGCGCCGTACGCGGTCAGGTACGGCGCCTCGGCGCAGTCGCCGTAGTAGGCCGTCGGCGAGATCTCGCCGATGCGTACGGGGTTCGTCGTGGGCAGCATGCACTTCCAGCTGTAGGCCTCCTCCTTGGACGGCTGGTTGTGGTTCAGCACCTCGATGCGCACCCGGCCGCTGCCGGGGCCCATCGAGGTGTTGTACCAGAAGTCGCCGAGGTAGTTTCTGACCCCGGCTCTGACCCGCTGCGTCCTGGTCGGGCTCGGCTGGCCGTCGACGACGATCCGGTACTCGACGTCCGTGTCGACGTCCGACGTGATCATCGCCTCGGCCGTCAGCGGGAAGGAGCCGTCGCAGGTGCCGCGGAAGAGCTTCGTCAGCATGTAGCGGATGGTCAGGTTGGCCGGTGCGAGGTCGCCGGCGCTCTGCGCCGGCGTCTCGCTCTCGGCCGGCGCTCCCGATGCTGACAGCGCGGGCGGCCCGGCGGGGGGCGTGTCCGCCTGGGCGGGAGCGGCGCTCAGCAGACCGCCGAGCAGTAGCGCGCTCAACAGCGTCGCCGTTTTTCCGATCATGAGGTTCCTCCGTTTGCCGATAGCGGAAACTCATGATCTTCAGAGCGACTTGCGCCTTGGTTGGGCATTTCTTGGAATCGTCGGCCTCGGCCGCCCTTTCAGGTCCGGCCGGAGCCGGTTTCGACAGCGCACCCGTGCCCGGCCCGGTCCCGTGTGGTCGGTACGGCTGCCGACGCGGGGACGGTGCCGGGAGGCGGTGGGCACGGCGAAGGGCCGGGGAATCCCTCCCCGGCCCTTCGTGCCCCCAAAGCCGCCGATCACTGTGGCGCGGGCCGGTCAAGAAGTGGCATGGAGATCTTCTAGTAGTTACAGAGTGTAGATGGCAGGAGACGTGGCGTGGCCATGCTGGGATGCATGAGGGCCTATTCGTTGGACGACGTCCACGCGACCCGGAAACGAAAAGACTCCTGGTGGACCGTTTTCCTGGTTGATCCGGTGGCGTGCAGGCTCACCCTGCTCGTCGCCAACCATACGTCCATCACCCCCAACGGGCTCACTCGCTTCTCCCTGATTCTCGGGATGTGCTCGGCGATCTGCTTCGCGGCCGGACGGCTGGTGCCCGGGGCACTGCTGTTCTACCTGAGCTTCATGGTCGACTGCATGGACGGGAAGATCGCCCGGCTCAAGGGGACGGGCACCGCGTTCGGACTCTGGCTCGACTACGTGGGCGACCGGATCAGGGTGGTCTGCTGCGCCGCGGGGCTGGCGTCCGGGCAGTACGCGGTGACGGGGGAGGTCGCCTACATCCTGCTCGGCGCGGGGGTGGCGGTGCTCGACCTGTTCCGTTACGTGAACGCGCCGCAGATGAAGCGCGTGCGCGAGGTGGTCAAGGAGAACCGGCTCGGCCGCCTGGCGGCCGTCGAGTCCGTGGCGGCTCCGGGACACGCCAGGCCCGTGGAGGCCGTGCTGGCCGCCGGACACGCCGGGCACGTCAGGCCCGTCGAGGTCGTCATGCCCCGCGAGGCCATCACCCCCCGCGAGCCGATGCGGATCGTCCCCTTCGAGGAACGGAGGCCGAGGCCGCGGGGCGGCAAACGGTCGAGGCTGCCCCGCAGGTTCGGCCGCCTGCTGGCCCGTCGCCGGGTGCGGAGCCATCTGATCAGCGGCATCGAGTTCCACGCCGCGGTGTTCGTGGTCGCCCCGCTGGTGGGGAGGGTCGCCCTGGTGCCCCTCGCGGTCGCCTCCGGGGCGCTGCTTCTGCTGAACGAGGTCTTCCTGATCTATCGAATGTGGCTCTTCTCCCGGGTGGTGCCCGCCGCGCCGCTGGTGGAGAAGGTGCCGCGCGTATCTGTTTGACCAAGCTTTACGGGGGTTCGTTGTCATGCAGTCCGACCGCCCGATCTTCGTGATCGGTTGTCCACGTTCAGGCACCACCATGTTGCAGCTGATGCTGCACTCGCATCCACGTATCGCGGTGCCTCCGGAGACACGGTTCGTGGTGCCCGGCTACTACCGCAGGTTCTCCTTCGGGGACCTGCGCGAGGAACGGAACCGGCGCAGGGTCGGCCGGTGGATCGTGAGCGACAAGGACACCAAGTTCAAGGAGCTCAAGCTCGACGGGGACAAGCTGATCGACGACATCGTCGCGGGGCCGCCGACGCTGGGCTCGGCGATGGGCATCACCTTCCGCTCGTACGCCGAGCAGTACGGCAAGAGCCGCTGGGGTGACAAGCGGCCCAGCTACTACCACCACGTGGACCTGTTGATGCGGCTCTTCCCGGACGCCCAGTTCGTGCACCTGATCAGGGACGGCCGCGACTGCGTGGCGTCGCTGAAGGAGATGCCCTGGTACACCAAGGACGTCTTCCACGCGGTGGTCAACTGGAGCGAGGCGATCGACTACGGCCGCCACCACGCCAGGAAGCTCCCCGCCGACAGCTACTACGAGCTGCGCTACGAGGACCTGACCGCCTACCCGGAGACCGAGCTGAGCAAGCTCTGTGAGTTCCTCGGCGAGGACTACGACCCGGCGATGTCCGAGCCGTACCACGTCGCCAGGGTGGCGATCCCGCAGCACAAGGTCTGGCACAGCAACACGCACGGCGATGTCACCACCGCCAGGGCGGGTTCGTGGAAGGCCAGGCTGGAGCCCTGGGAGATCTCGGTCTGCGAGACGGTCCTGGCCGAGCGGCTGACCGCCAACGGCTACGAGCTGAGCGGCGCGCCCAAGGCGGGCAAGCCCCACATCCAGGCGTGCGAGAAGGCCGCCGCCAAACGACGCTGGGCGCGCAGGCGCAAGGAGTTCCGCGACCGCGTCAACCGGTTCCGCGAGCCGAGCCCGGTGGCCGCGAGGCTCACCAGCCGGCAGCTCGGCGAGCTGGCGAAGGTCTGACGTGAAGCCCGACCGCCCGATCTTCATCCTGGGCTGTCCCCGCTCGGGGACGACGATGCTGCAGCTGATGCTGCACGCCCACCCGCGCGTCGCCATCCCGCCGGAGACCCGGTTCATGGTCTCCGCCTACCAGCGACGGCTCCAGTTCGGCGACCTCAACGACGCGGAGCGCCGGCGCGAGCTGGCCGAGTGGGTGGTCGACCGGCACCAGACACGTTTCCACGAGCTGGACCTGGGCCGCGACGAGGTGCTCGGGCAGATCGTCGACGGGCCGCCGACGCTCGGCTCCGCGCTGGGCATCGTGCTGCGCGCCTACGCGACCAGGCACGGCAAGCCGCGCTGGGGTGACAAGCGGCCCTCGTACTTCCAGTACACCGACGTGCTGCTCCGGCTCTTTCCCGACGCCCAGTTCGTGCACCTGGTCAGGGACGGCCGCGACTGCGTGGCGTCGCTGAAGGAGATGCCCTGGTACAACGGGAGCGTCTACAGCGCGGTCTCCGCCTGGGCCGAGGCGATCGACTTCGCCAGGCACGGCGCGCCGAGGCTTCCCGAAGGCAGCTACCACGAGCTGCGCTACGAGGACCTGACCGCAGAGCCTGAGGCTCACCTGCGCAGGCTGTGCGAGTTCCTCGGCGAGGACTTCCACCCGGCCATGTGCGACCCGGCCGCGGTGGCCGGCATCGCCGTACCCGCCAGGAAGACCTGGCACGCGCGCACCTACGGCGAGGTGACCACCACGCGGACCGGCTCCTGGCGCGAGCGGCTCGACCCCGGCGAGGTCTCGCTCTGCGAGAGCGTGCTCGGCGACCGCCTGGAGACCTACGGGTACGAGCTCAGCGGGGCACCGAGGGTCGAGACCTCCCGGCTGGTCTGCTACGAGCGGACCGCGGCCAAGCGGAAGCTGGCCCGGGTCAAGCGGATCACCTTCGACCGGTTGATGCGGCTCCGCGAGCCGAACCCGCTGGGGGCGCGGCTCACCTCCGCCCAGATCGTGCTGGCGGGAGTGCCGATGCCGCGCAACGAGCCGGTGGCGGTCACCGGGTGACCTGCTCGAACAGGGCCTCCCACCGATCCAGCACGCGATCGGGCCGGAACGCCTCGACGTGAGCGCGGGCGGCGGCCCCCAGCCGCCGCCGCTCCTCGGCCGAGGCCATCAGCTCGGCCAGCGCGGCGGCGAGCGCGGTCACGTCGGCCGGGGGCACCAGCACCCCGGTCTCCCCGTCCAGTACGAGTGACCTGAGCCCGCCCGACACGTCGAACGCCACCGAGGGCACCCCGTAGGACGCCGCCTCACCGACCACCAGCGGCAGCCCCTCGTGCTCGCTGGCCAGCGCCAGCACCGACCCGCCCAGATACTCCTCGCCCATCAGGGGCGCGGGCACCGTGCCACGGAAGACCACCCGGTCGCTCACCTCGCATTCCGCGGCGTGCGAGGTGAGCCGCTGCCGCTCGGTCCCCTCGCCGATCAGGTGCAGCTCCCAGCCCTCGCCCGCCTCGCGGCGGGCCTTCGCTAGGTCCGCCCGCAACTCGGGCTCGCCGAGGACGGAACGGCCACAGGCCTGGGCGAAGGCCGAGATCAGCCGGTCGAACCGCTTCACGCCCTCCAGCCTGCCGATCCCGAGCACCCGGCGGGCGGTCAGCCCGGCGGTCCCCGACGGCCAGGCGGGCAGCGGGTTCGGGATGGACCAGGTGTTGGGCAGCAGCGCGTGCTCGGCGAAGAGCCACGCGTCCCGCTCGCTGAGGAAGACCGCCTTCTCCAGGGTGCCGTAGTGGTCGCGGACCGAGTCGAGGTGCCAGGAGCCCCGCGCGTGTTCGTACGACCCGTGGTACTGCCCGATCGGCAGCAGCCGCTCGGGCAGCAGGGCCCTGATCCGGGCGACCACACTGGGCGAGGAGAGCACGACGAACCCCGGCCCCACCTCGCGCAGCAGCCTGTCGAGCTCCCGGCGCTCGCGGCGCCGGCCCAGCGGTGACAGCGTGCTCACCGGTGTGCGGTGGATCACGTGGCTGGTGTAACGCGGCCGCTCCACGTAGCGGAACGGGCTCCTGGCGCGGTGCAGTCCGATCACGTGCACCTCGTGGCCCCGCTCGGCCAGGCCCTGAGCCACGGTGTGGGTGACCCGCTGGACGCCGCCCAGGGTGTCGGCGTCCACGCAGGCGAACACGACCGCCTCCGTGCGCCCGCCGCTCACCCCGACCACCTGGGCGGCTGGATCGGCCGCCGCAACCCCGGCAGATGTCCCAGCCCGGCCGGAGCGCGCCACTCCCGGGGAGCCTGCGTGGGGATCCGGACCGAGGGAGGGTCGAAGAAGGCGTCCACCACCTTCGCCGAGGCGTGACCCTTCTCCTCCGCGCACCACAGCCTGCGGAACGCGATGTACCTGGCGGCGAAGGAGACGGTCACGCCGTCGAGGTCGCGCAGCGCCTCGATCAGCTCCTCGGTGGTGGTCAGACAGGGGCCGGGGGCGATCGCGGGCAGGTCGTGGTAGACCCCGCGTTCCACCCTGCGGTACTCGTCCCAGTCGTCGATCAGGAACAGCATCGGCCGCCCGGTGATCGCGTAGTCGCACATCAGCGACGAGTAGTCGGTCAGCAGCGCGTCCGAGAGCAGTATCAGGTCGTTGACCTCGGGGTACGACCCGGCCTCGCGGACGAAGTGGCGCAGCTGCTCGGGCACCTCGAACCGCTCGACCGGGTGGGTGCGCAGGACCACCGTCCAGTCGCCGGCCAGGGCCTCGGCCATCGCGGACAGGTCGGCCCTGACCGACTCGCCGGACCCCTTGGCCCGGTCGCGGTAGGTGGGTGCGTACAGCAGCACCCTGGACCAGTGCGGGATCTCCAGCCGCTCCCTCGCCCGCCTGGCCGCCTCCCGGTCACCGTGCACCAGCACGTCGCAGCGGGGCGAGCCGTGGCGCAGCAGTCGTCCCCGGTAGCCGTTGGAGGGCACGAACACCCGCTCGAACTCGGCGCTGGGCGAGACCAGCGCGTCCCAGCGCTCCACCGCGGCCCGCCAGGTCGCCCTCGGCCCGTCGAAGTCGGCGCGCAGGTCGGGCGAGTCGAAGCCGACCGACTTGATGCCCTGGCCGTGCCAGGTCTGCAGGTAGCGGGTGCGCGGCGGCTTGGGATAGGCCAGCGGCATGCCGTGGCTGTCGACCCAGTAGCCCGCCCTGGCCATGGTCCAGATGTGCCGCCAGCTCATCCGCCGTACCAGCCTGGCGTCGGGAGGAAAGCCGTGCGCGGTCCCGGTCGCCGACCAGACCATCCGCAACGGCGTGCCCCGCCGCCTGAGCTCCTCGTAGATGTAGCGCGGGTTCCCGGTGTACCCGGCGCCGACGTCGGACTCGAACAGGGCCAGATCCCGGCGGGGCGGCAGTACGGAGATCAGCCCCTTGTAGACGCGGAGCTTCACCTCGGGGCCGTCCAACCTGCGCAGCAGCCTGCGGCCGGCCCGCCCCACCCGGGCCAGTCGCCTGAGCGCTCCCCGGCGGCGCCAGCGCAACCGCAGGAACGCGGCGACCCCCTCCGCGCCGACGGTGACCTCGTGCCACGGGACGACGACGACGAACGGCGGGCTGGACGAATCGACCAGCAGCTGGTCGGAGGTGACCCTCCCGTCGGGGTTGACGATCTCGACCACCGGCTCGTGGCGTCCGTCGAAGCCCAGGCGGCCGGGGCTGAGCGCGGCGAGGTCGACCGTCGCCTCGCTCAGCAGACCGCCGTCGTCCTGCTCGCGCGGCGCCAGCCGTACCCGGTGCTTCCCGATGCGCAGGAACGCGGTCCAGCCGGGGGTGGCGGCGAGCACCCCGAAAGGGTCGTACGTCCTGATCACCACCCTGATCACGGTGCCCTGGCCGGTGACGACCGCCTCGTGGCGCAACCTGGAGGCGCTGTAGGGCAGCTCGGCCATCCGGAGCGAGGTGATCTCCCGCATCTCGTCGGGGACCGTTCCCCAGTAGGTGCGCCCCTCTTCGCGCAGGGCGACGCGCGGCGGTGCCTTCGGTCCGTTCAGCGAAGCGGCGGCCTGCAGGAGCTCGTCAGGCCGGCCAGCGAGGATGAAACTACAGCAGACCCGGGTGAGCGGGTCGATCGTCTCGAACACCGCCGGGTCGAGTTCGGACAGGTAGGGGCGGACCACCGAGATGAACCCCTCGACCCACGCGAGGTCCCGCATGGGCAGCGGGTTGAGGTAGACCCGCAGGTCCTGGCGGAGGAACCGGCGCTGCCGCTCGTGTACCAGGTCACCGAGGCCGTTGTCGCGCAGGATGTCGTCGCTCAGCCGGGCCGCCCTGATCCTGGAGCGGACGTTGGACATGTCGGTCAGGCTCAGCGAGATCGACAGCCGCGCGTCGCTCTCCGCCGAGGCCCGGTGCCAGAGGTAGACCACCCACGGGACCACGGCGAACCGCCGCGCCGCGCAGTACAGGGCGGTGCTGAAGACGTGGTCCTCGTAGTGCATGTCCTCGGGGAACGGCAACCGCCGCAGCAACTCGGCCCGGTAGAGCTTGTTGGTGCTGAAGGAGTCGAGGAACATCTCCGGCTCCTCGGCGATCCCCTCGACGGTCCGGCGTCTGGCGAACAGGGCCGGGTAGTAGCGCGCGGTCTTCCCGCTCTTCTCGTACAGCCGGGCGATCTGCCCGGTGACGAAGTCGGCGCCGGTCCGCTCGATCTCCAGCAGCATGCTCTTGCAGGCGTGCCGGGTCAGCTCGTCGTCGCTGTCCAGGAACATCACGTACGGCGCCCGCGCGGCCGCCACGCCCCGGTTCCGCGGGGTCCCGCACCCCCCGCTGTTGACCGCCCCGCGCAGGTAGCGGACCCGTGCGTCCTTGCGCTGCAGCTCCCGGGCGACCTGCTCCGTCTCGTCGGTGCTCGCGTCGTCGGCGATGATCACCTCGACGTTGCGCAGCGACTGCCGGAGCACCGACCGCACGGCCCTGGGCAGCCGCGCGGCATCGTTGTAGGTAATCACCACAACACTGCACTCCGGGACGCTAATCACACTTCGTGCTATCCCCGGGAAAAAGTGAGTCGTTGTCCCACTTGTCCACTGATAGCACTCTTTTTGATGCCCTATGGGACAGGCAGTCCTGCACTTCTACCGGCTCGCCACTGCCTGACGCCGACCAGGATCAAGACGCAGGGAGGGCGGGTTGGGGGCCGCTCGTTGGTACAGGTCTGTGCGGGGTGAAAGGTCAAAACGCTTTGTGCAGGTGGCGTACCCGAGGAGCCTGTGGTCCCCTACGTCAGCGACATCCTGTGCAGGGCGTCGATGGCGAGGCGGTAGCCGTCTGTGCCGAGGCCGACGATGGTGCCGCGCGCGACGGGGGAGATGTACGAGTGGTGGCGGAAGGACTCGCGGCGGTGCACGTTGGAGATGTGCACCTCGACGACCGGTAGCTCGGTGCCCTCGATGGCGTCGTGCAGGGCGATCGAGGTGTGGGTGTAGGCCCCGGGGTTGAAGACCGCGCCGATGACCTCACCGGCCTTGACGCGCGCCCCGGCCTCGTGGATCCAGTCGATCAGCCGGCCCTCGTGGTTGGACTGATGGAAGACCAGGTCCAGGCCGAGCCGGGTGGCCTCCTCGCGGCACAGTTCCTCGACGTCCGGCAGCGTCATGGTGCCGTAGACCTCGGGTCTGCGGGTGCCGAGCAGGTTCAGGTTCGGGCCGTTGAGCACGTATACGCCGGTCACGAGGATCATTCTCACCCATCCGCGGGACCGGCGGTGCCAGGAGGGTGAGCGGCGATCTCAAGGCCGCGGCCCGCCTCCGGCCGCACCCTGCGGGACCTGCGGCGTGCGGGTCGGCGACCCATGGAACCGGGAGCGGGTAATGACCGCACTCCTCGGCGCCGCGGGTGCCGTACCTGATCGGCGTTGGCCGGTGCTCAGTGATTCCTGTTGCGCCGTCGGGCGGCCAGCCACAGTACGGCCATCACGGCCAGCACACCCACCGTCATTCCGGTGAGCAGACCCAGGACGGTGTCGAGGCCGCCGTCGAGCTCCGTCTCGGCGACCCGGAACACCGATACCAGGGCCACCGCCGTCAGCGCCAGCAGGCCGGCGATCAGAGCGTAGAACCTCGGACTGAGGAAGATGTTGCGCCCCGGCGTTCGCGGTGGCGTGGTCAGCTCCGCGGCGGGCCCCAGGCTGGCGGCCTTGGGCCGTTTGAAGTACTCGAAGCACACCCACCTGCCGCACGGCTCCCAGCCGTCGGGGGCGAGCAGGTCGAGCACGCTCCGGCGCCGGCCGGGCGAGACCAGCTCTCTCCGGTACTCCCACTGCTGGGGGTGCTCGGGGTCTCGGGTGCTGACGAACAGACCCTTCGTGTCGATCCCGTCGACCTCCCACCCCTGGGCGCCGTACTCGTTGAGCATCCTGACGTCGTGGAACAGGTCGGCGGTCCAGCACCAGGTACGGGCGTCCGCGGCGGGCGGGGCCGAGGTGACGGCCAGTTCGCGGGCCAGCTCGGCCGCCGGGCCGAACTCCTCCTCGGGGTCGCCGCTGCTGCTCTCGGCGAGGTAGCCGGCGAGGTCGTCCAGCATGGCCCCGACCCGGTCGGCGGGCATGCCCGCCTCGGCCAGGATCACGGCGAGCTCGTCGAAGTAGTCACCGGTGGTCTCGTCGACGTGGCTGTTCATCGAAGCCCCCCTTCGGGTGTGCTCGTCTCGGTGCGGCCCTTGGCCAGTACGGCGCGTACCGACTCGTCGAAGTTCAGCCAGAGTCCGCTCTGCTCGGCGAGTGTCCGCCTGCCCTGGTCGGTTAGCCGGTAGTAGCGGCGGCCGGGTCCGCGTTCGGTCACCCGGAACTCGGCGGTGACCAGCCCCGCCTCCTCCAGCCGGTTGAGCACCGGATAGAGGGTGCCGCCCTTGATCTGGCCGAGTCCGGACTCGGCGAGGTCCTTGGCGATCTCGTAGCCGTAGTTCTCGCCGGCCGTCAGGCTGGCGAGGACCAGCAGGTCGAGCACACCCTTGAGCCAGCTCGCGCGTCGGTCGCTCGTCATGTAGCGATCCTATCTAGCCTGGGTTCCCGACTAGCTCACGTCGCGGCTGCGGGGTGAACAGCAGGCCGCGAAGGTCGATCAGCGCGTGCAGCAGGATCGGCATGAGCAGGCTGCCGGTCCTCAGGTAGAGCACGGTCAGGCCGAAGCCGGCCAGGGTGACCATGAACATGCCGCGTCGGCCCTGGTAGAGATGGCCGGCGACGAACACCGCCAACGCGCAGCAGGCCGCGACCTCCTTGCTCAGGCCGAGCGCACCCGTGCCGACCGCGATGAGCAGACCTCGGTAGACGATCTCCTCGGTGACGCCGGCGGTCACCGACAGACCCGCGGCGTACCAGCGCTCGACCGCGGTGCGCGGCAGCAGGTGGGTGACGGCCTGCTGGCCGGGGAGGGACTTGCCCTTGGCGGCCAGCCTTCTGAAGACGAGCACGCCGGCCGCGGCGGCGACCAGGAAGCCGACGATCGTGCCGAGGGCCTCGTCCGGTGATTCCCTGATCACCAGACCGATGTCCGTGGAATCGAGGTTCGGCTCCACGGCGACGATGAGCAGCGCCACGGCGGCCAACGCCCACAACTCGGCGCTCCAGAACGTGACCATCCGGCGGTAGGCCGTGGGGTCCTGGTCGCGGGTGCGGGCCAGCTTGTCGTAGGTGTGCCTGCCGAGCAGTGGGCCGGCGACGGTCAGGTAGCCGACGAGGACGACTGCCAGGACGAGCGCCAAGGGGGATGACACGGGAAGCCTCCGTAGGTGTTCTGCTACCTAGACCGTAGAGCAAGCTAGTTAGGAATGCAATCTAGCTTGCGGTGAAGATGTTCGAAGACGTGGCGCGGAATCGGTACGAGCCTGAAGACCTCCGACGGTCGGCTGCAGTGCGTCCCCGAGGCCATCCGGGCCAGGATTCGGCATCGCCTCGATCGCCAAGCTCCTGGGGTCGGCTGTCCGTACCGGGACCGCGCTGAGGGGTCCTCGGTGGGGGGTCCTCGGTGGGGGGCCTCGATGGCCCAAGCTTGGGCAAGGGTGGGAGGTTGTTTGGGGCTGTGGTGGGGACGGGGGCGGTAGACCGGGAATATCGCGGCATGTGCACGCATGTCGGGCTCGACTGCGCCACCCCGGGGGGAACGCTCATGGCCGACGACATTTTTGCCTCAGGAGAGAACTTCGGACAGGGAATGCCGGGGGTTCCGGCGCGGGGGCGCGGACCCAACACCGGAGAGCCCTTCTCCAGGCGTGACTACCGGCACCCGGCGGCGGGCTGGGGTGCGGCGCTCAGCGTCGGGAAGATGCTGGCCAAGACACGGGAGCCGGTCGAGGGGACCCGGGCGATCTTCCGGATGAACCACGAGGGCTACGGTTTCGACTGCCCGGGATGCGCGTGGCCGGACGACAGGAAGGGCCTGCGTCTGGACATCTGTGAGAACGGCATCAAGCACGTCACCTGGGAGATGACCCCTAAGCGCGTCGGGCGCCGGTTCTTCGACGAGCACACCGTCACCGAGCTGTCCGGCTGGAGCGACTTCGCGCTGGAGGACCAGGGCAGGCTGACCGAGCCGATGGTCTACGACCCGGAATCCGACAGGTACCGGCCGATCTCCTGGCCGGACGCGTTCGAGCTGGTCGGCTCGACGCTCAGGAGACTGAGCAGCCCGGACCAGGCGTCGTTCTACACCTCCGGGCGGCTGAGCAACGAGGCCACGTTCCTCTACCAGCTCTGGGCCCGCGAGTTCGGCACCAACAACCTGCCGGACTGCTCGAACATGTGCCACGAGGCCAGCGGCCGGGCGCTGACCAACGCGCTGGGCACCGGAAAGGGAACCGTCGACCTGGACGACTGGGGCAAGACCGACGCGCTGTTCCTCCTCGGCTCCAACGCGGCCTCCAACGCGCCGCGCATGCTGACCTGGCTGGTCGACGCGTACCAGCGCGGTGCCCAGATCGTGCACATCAACCCGCTCGTCGAGGCCGCGGCCGGGGAGACGATCGTGCCGCACGAGCTCCTCGCGATGGGGACCTTCCACGCCACCAGCACCGGAACGCTCAACGTGCAACCGAGGATCGGCGGTGACCTGGCGCTGCTGCGCGGGGTCGCGAAGGCCGTGTTCGAGGCGTCGGAGACCGACCCGAAGGCGATCGACCAGGGGTTCGTCGACAACTACACGCGCGGTTTCGAGGACTACCGGCGGGTGTGCGCCGAGGCCGGCTGGGCGGAGCTGGAACTCCAGTCAGGCGTGGGTGAGGCGCGGATCCGCGAGCTCGCCGACGTCTACCTGCGTTCCAACCGGACCATCATCAGCTGGTGCCTGGGTGTCACCCAGCAGGAACACGGCGTCGACACCGTGCGGGAGATTGTCAATCTGCTGCTGCTCCGCGGCAACCTCGGCCGCGAGGGCGCCGGTCCGTGCCCCATCCGCGGGCACAGCAACGTCCAGGGCAACCGCACCTGCGGGGTCAACTCCCACCCGACCGAGCGGTTCCTCTCCCGGCTGGCCGAGGTGTGCGACATCGACCCGCCGAGGGAATGGGGCCTGGAGACCGTCGGCACCATCGAGGCGATGCACCGGGGCGACGTCAAGGTGTTCGTGAGCATGGGCGGCAACTTCGCGCTGGCCACGCCCGACACCCCGGGCACCTTCCGGGCGCTGCGCAACTGCGAGCTGACCGTGCAGGTCAGCACCAAGCTCAACCGCAGCCACCTGGTGCACGGCGAGAAGGCGCTGATCCTGCCCTGTCTCGGCCGTACCGAGAAGGACTGGCAGCGCCGCAGGCTGCAGGGGGTCACGGTCGAGGACTCGATGAGCATGGTGCACATGTCGATCGGCATGCGGAACCCGGCCTCCCGGCAACTGCTCTCCGAACCGGCGATCATCGCCGGCATGGCGCGGGCGACCCTGCCGGACAGCGCCACGCCCTGGCAGGAGTACGTCGACGACTACGACCGCATCCGCGACACCATGGCCCAGGTCCTCGACGGATTCGAGGACTTCAACCGCCGGGTCCGGATGCCGCTGGGCTTCCGGATCCACCAGCCCGCCCGTGATCTGGTCTTCCTCACCGAGTCCGGGCGCGCCGAGTTCTCCACGGCTCCGATCCCGAACGTCATCCCGGAGGCGGGCCGCCTGACGCTGGGCACGGTGCGCTCCCACGACCAGTGGAACACCACCGTCTACTCCGACGACGACCGCTACCGGGGCGTCAGGAACCTGCGCACCCTGGTCCTGATGAACCGCGACGACATGCGCGAGCGGGGCCTGGCCGACACCGACCTCGTCGACATCACCAGCATCGCCAGGGACGGCAGCAGGCGCAGCGTCTACGGCTACCGGGCCTTCGCGTACGACGTCCCGCGCGGCAGCGCGATCGGCTACATGCCCGAGCTGAACGTGCTCTGCGCGCTCACCGACTTCAGCCCGCAGAGCGGGCAGCCGCTGGCCAAACACCTCGTCGTCGAGATCACCCCGGCGGCCGGCCACATGGTGAACGAGACCCGGCACGAGGCCGAACGCCCGATCGGCCACGGTGTGGGCGGGTAGGGAAAAGGTTCTGACGTGCGAGCTCTGACAGGGAAGTGCCGGGCCTGTGGACATCCGATCGAGAGACTACGGGCCTGGCTGAGCATCCTCATCGGCAGATGACTTTTAGAGCTTTCCGGTTTTCACGGCCCCAAGGAAGACCGCGAATATGGCGCTCTCGAACACAAGAGCCGGGCCGTTGGGGTTCTTGCTGTCACGTACGCCGACCTGTCCATTGCTCAAGCGGGCGACCTCCACACAGTCACCACTGGCGTTGCTCCGGCTGGACTTGCGCCATTCGGCCACGGACAGTTCGAGCTTCATGTTCAGGTGGATGCCGTTGATTACGCTCACGCTTCCTTGGCTAGTTTTGTCAGCAGGTCACGGGACGTGCGGGTGTCCAACGTCTTTGCTTGTAGATCGTCGTACACCAGGTTATACCGGCGAATCGCAGCGGGTTGTTCCAGATACAGGCCGGACAGTTGGGTTTCCAGGTACACGACATCAGGGTCCGGTGCATCGAATCCGAGAATTACGAAGCTCCCATCCATGGCCGCATGTATCCCGGTGCCGAACGGGAGAATGTGAAGGTTCACGTTGTCTCGCTCAGATGCCTTGGCAAGCTGGGACAGCTGACCCGCCTTGACGTTGCTCGGAAGTCGATGAAGGCTCGCCTCATCCATGATGAAGCACAACTCAAGGGCATCGTTGCCGAGTGTCTGCCGCTGACGTGCCAGCCTGAACTGGATCTTTCGTTCGACCTCTTCGGACGTGCGGTTGACGAGTTCGGCGTGAACCAACGCGCGGTGGTAGTCCGGCGTCTGGAGCAGGCCGGGGATCAGCGACACGTCGTAGGAGCAACGCCGTCGTGCCTCGGTTTCGAGGCCGACGAACGCCTGGAAGGACTCGGGAACCACATCACTGAATGCCTGCCACCAACCCTGCTGACGAGCCTGCCGGGCGAGATTGAGCAGGTCTGTGGCCTTGTCCTCCGGCACCTGGTAGAGGGTGAGCAGGGCGCGTAGATCGTTGATTTTGATGCCCTGGCGGGCGGTCTCGATACGGCTGACGGATGACTGGGAGACCTCCAGTGCCTTGGCCACCTGGTCGGTGGTCAGGTTGGACTCCTTGCGAAGTCGGCGTAGCTCCGCCGCGAGCCGTCTGCGTCTGACGGTCGGGCTCTCTTCTCTCTCACTCGCCACGGGAACCTCGGCCCTCCACGACAACGCGACGCTCCGCAGCCTTCCGTAAGCCGTCCGTACAGGCAAGCTGCATATTCATATCGCTGTATGCGGATCACACTTGCAAAACGGGTTCGCGGGACGCATCATGGGCGCGGCACGTAAACACGCTTCGGAGTCTCCTGCGCACACTCCGTGGTGTATTGCCGGATCTATCCCCTGATCCGGCGTACCGCTGACGAAGGGCAGGATCGATGACGGTGTCGTCTTCGCATGAGCAGTACCTTCACCTGGTGCGGTTGGCGTGGGGGCTCCGCCAACTGGAGCTGGGGGTCAGGATCGAACTTCCGGCCTCCCAGGAGCCGTACGTGGCGGTGCGGCGCGAGTCGGGGCCGCTTCGGGTGCTCGCCCTGCTCCGGGGTAAGAAGTGGATCTTCGCCTGGGGGCGGGGCCGTCATCAGTGGATCGCGGTCTTCGACGAGGACGCGGTGCGGCGCATCCACGAGATGGTGGCGCGGTGACGGCCGGGCTGCTGGGGACGATCACGTTGCCGGGGGCGGAGTGCTCGGTGCCCGTGGCGCGTCACTGCGTCGGCGCGGTGCTGGCGGCGGCGGGGTGCGCCTCGGTGGACGATGCGCTGCTGGTGGTCACCGAACTGGTCGGCAACGCGATCAGGCACACCGCCTCGGGCGGTTGCGGCGGCACCCTGACCCTGCACGTCCTCGACGCCGGACAGCGGCTGATCCACATCGAGGTGGTCGACTCCGGCGCGGAGACGTTCCCCGAGCCGCGGGAACCGGACCCGGAGAGCTTCGGCGGGCGCGGCCTCTGGCTGGTCGATCAGTGCTCGGCCAGGTGGGGAGTACGCGAAGTCGACGGCGGCCGCCGCGCGGTCTGGGCACTGCTGCCCTCCACAGGTGACCGGTAGCACTTCCCCGAGCGTCCGATGATCGACGCCGCCGAGAGGTGCGTCTACTGACGGTTCCGGCGCAGGGCGCGGCTGATCAGCCAGGTGATCAGGGTGGCGGCCGCCAGGGCGGCGACCAGTGGGGCGATGCGTTTGAGCAGCGGCAGGCCCGCCACCTCCAGGAGGTTCATGGCCTCCTCGTCGGGGCTGAGCGAGGTGCGTGAGGTGCCCGCCGGGTGGCTCTGACGGGACCCGGACCTCTCGTCCACGACGAGGCCGGGCGGTGTCGGCACCGCGCTGAGATGCCGTCCGGACCCGCTCGTCTCCTCCGGTCCGGCGGGGGTCGCGGGGCCGGGGCCCGAGGCCGCCGAGACCACCGGAACCTCGTCGTCCGGGACAGGCTGGGAGGGAGCACTCCAGCCGCCCACACCCGGCGTCTCGGAAGGCGTCTCGGCGGCGGTCTCCACGCCCGGGCTCTCGCCCAGCAGCAGGGAGAGGTTGGCCGCGAACCTGTCGATCAGCTTCTCGCCGACCTCGGACATCACGCCCCGGCCGAACTGGGCCGGGCGGCCGGTCACGTTGAAGGAGGTGTCGACGGTGACCCTGGTGTGCCGCCCCTCGGGGTGCAGGCGCGCGACGACCGTGGCACCGGCGGTGCCCGAGCCCCTGGCCTCCTTGCCGGCGGCCTTGACGGTCATGGAGTGGGTGTCCGCGTCCACCTTCTCGAAGGAGGCCCGGCCCTGGTAGGTCACCGTGATCGGCCCGACCTTGACCTTCATCCTGCCGGTGAAGGAGTCGTCCTCGACCTTGTCCACGGTGGCACCGGGCAGGCAGGGCCCGACCCGCTGGACGTCGAGCAGCACCGGCCACGCCTGCTCGACAGGCACGGGGACCGTGAACTCGTGCTCGAACCGCATCGCCATCGATCCGCTCCTTGCCGGTCGGTCGCTGTTGCGACATTACGACTACACGGGGGCGTATTACCAGTATGCCGCCACGGGGCCGGTTGACCGCCACATGTCGGTACGTGTCGGTCGGCGTTCGTTCCCCTCTGCCCCTCCGGGCGGGGATGATGCCTCCGCCCTCACGAGAGGCGCTTCTCGCGCTCCGGGCGGCACGAAAGCCGTTTTCAGCGTGGAGACCCCGGGCTTCGGCTCCGGGGAGGAAACGCGGCACGGGGCCGCGCGGGCGGACGGTTGCCGGTGAAGCAGGAAACCCGCCCCGTGAGGGTTGGAATCCTCCGGCCTTCAGCCCGGGGAGGAGACGCTCGCGAGCCCGTCGGGGCGGCGGCCACAGGGTGAGAACGCCCCGGGTTCTCACCCTGTGGCCGCGGGGTTCAGCCGCTCGCGGCCCTGACCGCCCTGCGGGTCAGCACCCGGGCCAGATGGCGGCGGTAGTCGGGTCTGGCGTGCAGGTCCGCCGGAGGCGAGGTACCGTCGTCGGCCTCGGCGCACGCCTCCCCGACGAGGTCGGTGCCGCCGGAGGCGGCGGGCGCGAGGTCCACCCCGCGCAGCGCCGCCTCCACCGCGCTCGCCCGCACCGGGGTGGGGCCCATGTTGGTCAGCGCGATCCTGGCCTCCTCGACGGTCCCGTTGCTCCGCCGTACGGCCGCCGCGACGCCGACGATCGCCCACGCCTGCGCCGTCCGGTGGAACTTCTCGTAGTGGAAACCCCACCTGGGGCCGAGCACCGGCACCCGGGCGCCGATCAGCACCTCATCGGGTTCGAGCGCGGGCTCCAGGTAGTCGACGAAGAAGTCCGCGGCGGGGATCTCCCGCTCGCCGTCGGCGGACCGGACGACGAAGACGCAGTCGAGCGCCAGGGCCACGGCCGGCAGGTCCCCCGCCGGGTCGGCGTGGGCCATGGAGCCGCCGAACGTGCCACGGTGTCGTACCGCGGGGTCGGCCACCGTGGCCGTGGCCAGCGCGAGCAGCGGGACGCGCTCCTTGATCACACTGGAGCGCAGTACCTCGTCGTGGGTGGTGAGCGCGCCGACGAACACGTGGTCACCACGGTCGGAGACGCCGCGCAGCTCGGGCAGGCGCCCGAGGTCCACCAGCGCCGACGGGTAGGCCAGCCGCAGCCGCAGCAGCGGCAGCAGCGACTGGCCGCCGGCCAGCACCTTGACGTCGTCGCCGGAGGCGAGCACCTGGCACGCCTCCTCCACCGAGGAGGGCCTGACGTAGTCGAAGGACGCGGGAATCATCGGTCTCCTCCCTCGGTGACGGCCCGCCAGATCCGTTCCGGGGTGCAGGGCATCCGCACGTCGTTCACCCCGTACGGGCGCAGCGCGTCGACGATCGCGTTGACCACGGCGGGGGTGGAGGCGATCGTCCCGGCCTCGCCGACGCCCTTGACGCCCAGCGGGTTGGTCGTCGCCGGGGTCTCGGTACGGTCGGTGACGAAGTCGGGCAGGTCGGCCGCCGAAGGGATGAGGTAGTCGGCCATCGTGGTGGTGAGCAGGTTGCCCTCGGTGTCGTAGACCGCCTCCTCGAACAGCGCCTGGGCGATGCCCTGGGCGATGCCGCCGTGTACCTGACCCTCGACGATCAGCGGGTTCACCACCGAGCCCACGTCGTCGACCGCCACGTAGGTCCGGATCTTCGAGGCGCCGGTCTCGGTGTCCACCTCGATCGCGCACAGGTGGGTGCCGTGCGGGAAGGAGAAGTTGTCCGGGTCGAAGGTCGCGTCGGCGTCCAGCGCGGGTTCGAAGCCGTCGGGCAGGTCGTGCGCGGCGAAGGTGGCCAGCGCCAGTTCCTGGATGGTCCTGCCCGCCTCGGTGCCCCGGACCTTGAACGTGCCGTCGGCGAACTCGATGTCGTCGGCGGAGGCCTCAAGCAGGTGCGCGGCGAGCTCCTTGGCGCGGTCCTTCACCTTCTCGCAGGCGGCCAGCACGGCGACGCCGCCCACCACCAGGGAGCGGGAGCCGTAGGTGTCCATGCCCTTGTGCGAGACGGACGTGTCGCCGTGCAGCACCGAGACGTCCTCGAACGGCACGCCCAGCGCGTCGGCGACGATCTGGCTCCAGGCCGTCTCGTGTCCCTGGCCGTGCGGTGAGGATCCGGTGACGACCTCGACCTTGCCGGTGGGCAGCATCCTGACCGAGGCATGTTCCCAGCCGCCCGCGCCGTAGCTGAGGCTGCCGAGCACCCGCGAGGGCGCCAGCCCGCACATCTCGGTGAACGTCGAGACGCCGATGCCGAGCTGGACCGGGTCGCGCCGGTCGCGCCGGTCCGCCTGCTCGGCCCTGAGCTTGTCATAGCCGAGCAGGGCCAGGGCCCGCTCGGTCGCCGCCTCGTAGTTGCCCGAGTCGTAGGTCAGCCCGCAGATCGTGGTGTACGGGAACTCCTCGTGGGTGATCCAGTTGCGGCGCCGCAGTTCGATCGGGTCCATGCCCAGCTCGTGGGCTAGCTCGTCCATGGCCCGCTCGATCGCGAACGTCGCCTCCGGACGGCCCGCGCCCCGGTAGGCGTCGGTCGGCATCTTGGTGGTGAAGACGCCGGTGCAGTTGAAGTGGTAGGCGTCCATCTTGTAGATGCCGTTGTACATGAACGCGCCGAGCAGCGGCACGCCCGGCGTGACCAGCATCAGGTAGGCGCCCATGTCGGCGAGCAGGTCCACCTTGACGCCCCGTACCCGCCCGTCCCGGTCGGCGGCGACGGAGATCCGCTGCAGCTGGTCGCGGCCGTGGTGCACCGTCAGGTTGCCCTCGGAGCGGGACTCGGTCCACTTCACCGGCCTGCCCAGCCTGCGGGTCAGCAGCAGCGCGAGCACCTCTTCGGCGGTGACCTGGAGCTTGGAGCCGAAGCCGCCGCCCACGTCGGGGGCGACCACCCGCAGCTTGTGCTCGGGGATGCCGGTCGTCAGCGCGAGCATGACGCGCAGGACGTGTGGGATCTGGGTGGCGGAGTAGAGCGTGAAGGCGTCGCCGTCGGTGGTGGCCACGACCGCGCGGGGCTCCATGGCGCTCGGGATGAGCCGCTGCTGCACGTAGGTGCGTTCGATCACCACGGGGGCGTCGCGGAACGCCTCCTCGATGTCGCCCCCGGCGAACTTCCAGGTGAACGCCTGGTTCCCGGCCTCGTGGACCTTGGGGCTCCCCTCGGCGAGCGCCTCGGTCATGTCGAGCACCGCGTCCAGCGGCTCGTAGTCGATCTCGATCGCCTCCAGCGCGTCGGCCGCCCGGTAGCGGTCGGTGGCGACCACGCAGGCCACCGCCTCGCCGACGTAGCGGACCTCGTCCACCGCCATGGGCGGGTGGTCGGGGATGACGACGTCCTCGCTGACCGGCCAGGCACAGGGCAGGCTGCCCTGCTCGTCGACGAAGTCGCGCCCGCTGTAGACGGCGACCACGCCCGGCCGGCCGCTCGCGGCCGAGGTGTCGACGCGGGTGATCCTGGCGTGGGCCATCGGGCTGCGCAGGAAGGCCACGTACATCATGCCGGGGAGCTGGATGTTGTCGGTCCAGGTGGTCCTGCCGGTGACCAGCCGGGCGTCCTCCTTGCGCCTGCGCGCCTTCCCGACCTCGTGGGCGGCGGACGGGGGGTTCAGCTGGTCGCTCTCGGCGATCCGCTCGCCGATCAGGCCGGCGTCGAGCTGCTCGGTCATGGCGCCGGCACCTCCCGCGCGGACGACTCCGACGCGCTCCGCCGGGACATCTCCGCCGCGCCGCGCCGCACCGCCCTGACGATGTTGCAGTACCCCGTGCACCGGCACAGGTTGCCTTCCAACCCCTCGCGGACCGCCTCCTCCGACGGGTCGGGATCGTCCCTGAGCAGGTCGATCGCCGCCATGATCATGCCGGGGGTGCAGTACCCGCACTGCAGGGCGTGCTCCTCGTGAAAGGCCCGTTGCATGGGATGCCACTCGCCCCCCTGCGCCAGGCCCTCGATCGTGACGACATCGCTCCCGTCGGCCTGTACGGCGAGCACGGAACAACTCTTCGCGCTCCGGCCGTCGAGCATCACGGTGCAGGCGCCGCAGTTGCCGGTGTCGCAGCCGATGGGCGTGCCGGTCCTGCCGAGCCGATCTCGTAGCAGATGGACGAGGAGGAGGCGCGGCTCCACCTCCTCCTCGTATGCGATTCCATCGACGTTGACGGTTATTCGGGGCATACGTCCTCCAAGAGCAACCACAGGGGTATAGGAGAAGTGAGAACCGATAATTGAGAACTTACGCCCCAGTTCTTCCCGGTCAACCCCCTGGCCTCACGCCAACGGCAGTTCCCTCGGCTCGCGGCCGCCGAGGATACGGCGGTCCGCTTCGTCGATTCTGAGATCGTTGATACTCGCCTCGCGGCGCCGCATCAGCCCGTCGTCGGCGAACTCCCACAGCTCGTTTCCGTAGCTGCGCCACCACTGGCCGTCCGCGTCGTGCCATTCGTACTGGAACCGTACGGCGATGCGGTCGCCGCCGAACGTCCACAGCTCCTTGCGGAGCCGGTAGTCCTGCTCCCTGGCCCACTTGCGGCTCAGGAACTCCCTGATCTCCGCGCGCCCGGTGAGGAACTCGTCCCGGTTGCGCCAGACCGAGTCGGGCGTGTAGGCGAGCGAGACCCGCTCGGGGTCGCGCGTGTTCCACGCGTCCTCGGCGGCCTGGACCTTGGCCCTGGCCGTCTCCTCGGTGAACATCACACTTCCTCCATGGATTTCGCGGCCTCCTCGACCGCGTCGATCAGCGGGTTCGACGAGGTACGTCAACCGATCATCGTCCAGGTCGGACGGCTCGGGCGTGACGGACACGCCGCCCGGTCCACGATGACCCCGACCGACCCCGGCCGACCTCGATGTCTTCGTCAAGGGTTTCCCCGTGCCCCGTCCGCGACGCGCGCCGGCGGGTTGTGGCGTGAGTAGTCCCCGAGTCGCCAGCGGAGCGGGCTGGCTCCCCGGACCCGGACGATCCGGTCCACTTCGAATCCGACCAGCCGCTGTGCCCCCGGGACGTCGCCCGGATCCCAGTCGACGCGGGCCCGCCCGGTCAGGTGCAGCGCGTCGCCGTTCTGCCAGTCGAGGAAGAGCAGGCCGCAGTGTTCGTCCAGTTCCAGGTTGCCGAGCGTCATGTACATCGAGTTGCCGACGTAGTCCGGCCAGACCAGCCGTCGCTCGTCCACCACCCGGACGAACCCCGGATTGCCGCCCCGGTGCGACAGGTCGGCGCCGAGGCCGGGGGCCGAGGTGGCGACGAAGAACGTGTCGGCGCCCTCGATCCACGCCCGGTCGCCGTCGCCGAACACCGTCGCCGAGGAGGAGCCGGTGGCCGGCCCGGTGACCTCCGCGACCACCTCCCGCGTCTGGATGTACTTGGGACAGTTGGCGTACGCCTGCTCGGTGTGCACGACCAGCCGCCCGCCGTCCCGCCGGACCGTGCCGTTGACCCGCATCCTGCGCCTGGTCAGGGGCTCGATCGCGAGCATCCCGATCTCGCCCTCGTCCAGTCCGGCCAGCGGATCGTGCTCGCCCGGCAGCGCGTCGATCACCACGGTCCGCTCGTCCGTGACCCTGGCGAACCCCTCGGGCCCGGTCAGCACCGTCGCCCACGGGAGCCCGTCCCGCCCCGCGGCTCCGATCAGCAGCATCCGCTGCCGCCTGAGGAACTCGGCCGCCACCGCCGGGATCTCCGGCCGGGTCCTGGCCGAGCCCAGTGCCACCGTGCGGACCCCGGTCCTGCGCTGTACCGCGATCTCTCCCCCGTGCTCCATGGTCGTTTAGAAGAAGCCGCAGGTGGGGGCGCCGGTGGTCGGTGCGGGGCGCTCGTCGGCGCCGCTGGGTGCGAAGATCTCCAGCCGGATGCCGTCCGGGTCCTCGAAGAACACGCCCCCCGAGGACGCCCCCTCGCCGTGCGGGACCACGCCGTCGTGGTGGAGCGTGGCCCCGAGTTCCCTGATCACGTTCTCGGCCCGGCGGACCGCCTCGATGTCCGGTACCTGGAAGGACAGGTGGTGCAGGCCCGGCAGCCCGGTGGCGAAGCTGCCCTCGCTCTGCTGCCAGAGGGTGAGCACCAGCTTCCCGTCGAGACCGAGGAAGGCGTAGCGCCGGTCCGGCTGGTCCGACTCGCCGAAGATCTCGAAGCCGAAGACCTTCAGGTAGAAGTCCTTGGACCTGTCGAGGTCGGAGACGTTGAGGCCGACGTGGTCGGTCTGGAAGGTCATCTGATCTCTCCTCCGCGTTTCCTAACGGCTTGATCCGTTAGATCCACTGCCTGCAATCTAACGCAAAATCGACATTTGTCACGTTAGAAAGCTATGGCGTAAATCACTCTTGAAGGGCGGGGGCCGGATGAGGAGAACGGCCGAGGGGAGAGCCCGCCGAACAGGCGCGGGCCAGGCGGGGGCGCGGCACCACCGGGGACGACGTCACCGGATACGGCGACATGAGAGGTGAGGCCGCCTGGCGCCGGGGGTCAGCCGTCCCGGTGCTGGCGGTAGTGGCGGGCGGCTCGGGCCCGGTTGCCGCAGCCGACCGAACACCACTCCTGCCGGGGGTGCTCCTTGAGGAAATAGAGCACGCAGCGGGGGGCGGGGCAGACCCGGATCTGCTCGCGCCAGGGGCCGGCCAGCAGCTCGATCGCCGACGTCGCGAGGGTGGCCCGGATCCGTTCGGACTCGGTGGCCGCGACGCCCGGGACCGTCCGCGCCCGGGGCGCCTGTCCTGCGGGCCACTCCAGCCGCGGGGCCGAAGGCACGGCCAGTGCCGCGGCGTTGACCAGGTCGAGCGACTCGGCGAAGTCCGGGAGCCGGTGCGCGTCCGCGTCACTCGCGGCACCCGGCGCCACGGCCCTGGCGAAGAGCGCCCGTACGGCCTGCCGCAGCTCGACCACTTCGCTCCGCAGCTCCTCGGAGGCGGTGAAGTCCGGGTCGATCCCCAGCTCGGCAGCGTGTTCCCGGCCCCACGCGGTCATGCCCCGCACGTCGGAGAGCAGGTCCGTCAGACCGGTCCGCGTCGCGCGAACGGTGCTGACGAACTCCAGGGCCGACATGCTCCGAGCCTAATGCCCGATATGACCTGTTGCTCTGTCGTCCGGACGGCCCTAGCGTCGGACGACCTTGGCCAGGATGGCGACCAGGCCCGCGAAGCCCAGGCCGCTGACCAGGACCGTGAGCATGACCAGCGGTTGGACGGCCGGTCTGCTGATGAAGACGACCCCGACCGCGATGAACAGCATGCCGCTGAGCAGCGCCATCCAGTCGGTGCGGTGTACGCGCCGGGAGGCCGGCCGCTGTTCGGGCCGGTCGTGCTCAGGCAGCACGGCGCACCTCCACATCCCCGATGTCGGCCCTGACGTTCAGCACGATGGTCGCCACGTCGCCCTTGGGGGGCACCTCGGGCTCCAGGGTCCTGCTGTGCCGGATGTCGGCACCCCCCTCCACCGTGTGGTCGATCTTGACGTCGCCGAACTTGGTATGGCCCCGTACCTCGATCCTGGCGGTCGGCGGCAGGATCACGCTGATCTCGCCGACCGAGACCGAGACGTCCACGACGGTCCGCGAACCCGGCGGCAGGGCCACCTCGCTCAGGTCCAGCACTCCCTCGCCCACCCCCACCGAGTAGCTGCGGGCCATCTCGGACAGGGTGGTGGGCTGCCAGTGATAGTTGCCGAACTTCTTCGGCATGCCGCCCAGCATGGGTCCCGCGACCAGGGCGATCGACAGGATGGTACCGGTCGCGACCAGTCCGGCTCCCCGGCCGAACCAGGCGGCGACCAGCAGGCCGGCGCCGATGACGACGAGCGCCGCGCCGCCCGCGACCGTCATGTTGGCCGGTCCTGAAGCGGACTGGATCGCCACGATGATCCCTCCAACGATCATGGCCAGGAAGATGGTGACGCCCCCGACGAACGATCTGGGCCGCCGTGGCCTGGGCGGCGCCGTCACCGCCGCGCCGTACCCGGACGGCTGGTAAGGGGCGTAGGGCGAGTACGGGGAGTACGGTTGCTGCCGCTTCCGGGGGTCCAGCGGCTGGTAGGGGCCGTACGGCGAGAAAGGCGCGCCGGAGGAGTCGAACGACGGCCTGGCGGGGCGGTAGGGCTCCGCTGGGATGTCTCCGCGCTGCGGGGCGGGCCGCGCAGGTGACGCCGGGGCAGGCCCGGCGAAGGTCTCGGAGACGGGGCCGGGGGCGGGGGGCGTGTCCGGGGCGGGCTCGGTGCGGGTCTCCGAGGCGGGGGCCGGGGGCGGCCGCTCAGCCGTGGACCACAAACCGGCTCCTGTCTCAGCCCCGGGGACGGGCGCGTACCGCTCCGTGACCGTCTCAGCGTCCGGGCGGGCGGCGTACGCCGCGAGACCCGAGACCGGGGGCGCGGCGGCGCGTGCGGCCGGATCCTGCTCCCCGACGGGACGCCGGCCGTCGGCGGTGCCCGGCCCGTGGGCGAACGGGTTCGGCCACTGATCGGCGGGGTACGACGCCCGGCGCCTGCGCAGCCGGTCGGGCAGCGATCTGGCGGCGGCCAGCAGGTCCACCCCGCGGGAGTGGGCGGTGAGCAGGACGATGGCGAACACCGTGCCGACCACGACCGTGGCGGTGCCGACGCCGTCCGAGGAGATGTTGACGATGAGCCCGAGGGCGAACAGGCCGGCCAGCAGGGTCAGGACCGTCTCGCTGTCGAAGTCGCGCCGGCTCCACTGCTCCACGTAGCCGGGGCCGCCGTTGGTCTCACGCATCAGCAGGAACGCCGCGACGTAGAGCATGATGCCGATCCCCGAGCCGAGCACCAGCACCGCGAAACCCACTCGCAACAGCACCGGGTCGACCCCGGCGTACCGCCCCAGGCCCGCGCAGACGCCGGTCAGCATGCGGCCCTCGTCGCTGCGCCGCAGAGCGCGATCCTCCAAGGGGGAGCCGGGCGGCGAGCCGGACGTGGTGCTCGCCGGATCGGTATCGTTCATGTACTTATCGTGGCCTTTCCTCGGCCCGTGCCGCATCCGGGACACCCCTGAGTCGTCCCGGAGGGGAAACGCCGCTCTCAGGGTCGCTTCAGGGGAACGCCTGATGCGCCGACATGGTGGTTCATGTGACGATGCTGACGATATGGCTGACCGAACGGCAATTCATGACACGGCACCCGTGACCTCCGAAGACGCGCCTCTACCTCGGCTGATGAGGCCGGCGGAGGGGCGGCTGGTGGCCGGGGTGGCCCAGGGGGCCGCCGCCCAGCTCCGGCTCGACCCGGTCGTGCTGCGGCTGGCCTTCGTGCTGCTCACCGTCCTGGACGGGTTCGGAGCCGTGGCGTACGCAGCCCTGTGGATGTTCACCCCGAGCGAGCCGTACGAGGGCAGGGAACCCGCCAGGGACTGGAGCCAGCTCGCCGCGTACACCGCGATCGGGCTGGCGCTGCTGGCCTTGGGCCTGCTCACCGGAACCTCGGGGGCCGGGATCGGGGCCTGGCCGATCGCGGTGGGCGGCATCGGCTCGCTGATCCTGTGGCAGCAGGCGGATCCGGACCGGCGGCAGCGCTGGATGACCACCACCGTCGGACAGGTCCGCCAGAACCGGGTCCGCACCGTCGCCGGGCTGGTGCTCGTCATGGTCGGCGCGATCGGCTTCCTGGTGGCCAACGACGAGCTGGTCGAGGCCCGGTCCGGCATCATGTTCACGCTGGTGGTCGTGGGCGGTGTCGCGCTGATCGCGGCCCCCTGGCTGGCGGCCCTGTGGAAGGAACTGCAGCGCGAGCGCCGCGAGCGCATCCGGCAGGAGGAGCGCGCCGAGGTGGCCGCCCACGTCCACGACTCGGTGCTGCACACGCTGACCCTCATCCAGCGCAACGCCTCCGACTCGCGCGAGGTGATGAGGCTCGCCCGCTCCCAGGAGCGGGAGCTGCGCAACTGGCTCTACCAGCCCCAGCAGGACGCCGACGCGTCGGTGGCCGCGGCCGTGCGGCGGGTGGCGGCCGAGGAGGAGGACGCGCACGGGGTGCCGATCGAGGTCGTCTGCGTGGGCGACTGCCCGCTGACCCCCGAGCTGTCCGCGATGGTGCAGGCCGCGAGGCAGGCCATGGTCAACGCCGCGAAGTACTCCGGGTCCGAGGTCATCTCCGTCTACGCCGAGGCGGAGCCGGAGGAGGTCACCATCTTCGTCAGGGATCGAGGGGTCGGGTTCGACATGGAGGACGTGCCCGAGGATCGTATGGGTATCCGCCAGTCGATTATCGGCAGGATGGAGCGCCACGGGGGCAGCGCCCGGGTGCGGACCGAGCCCGGCGAGGGTACGGAAGTGATGTTGACCATGAAGCTGGAGAAGGCGTGAGCAGCGAGCGAGCCACGACAGAGCGGGCCACGACAGAGCGGGCCACGACAGAGCGGGCCACGACAGAGCGGGCCGTCGGCCGGGCCGCGCGGCGCGACGGCGGACGGACGCGACCGGTGGGAGAGGCCCGATGAGTACGGTGAAGGTCCTGATCGTCGACGACCACCGGCTGTTCCGCTCCGGCGTTCGGGCCGAGCTGGGCGACTCCATCGAGGTGATCGGGGAGGCCGAGGACGTGGAGTCCGCGGTCAGGGCGATCGCCGAACTGGGGCCCGACGTGGTCCTCCTCGACGTGCACATGCCCGGTGGCGGTGGCCAGGAGGTGCTGCGCCGGGTCCTCGGCGCCGGCTCCACGGTCCGCTTCCTCGCCCTGTCGGTCTCCGACGCCGCCGAGGACGTCATCGGCGTGATCCGGGGCGGTGCCCGGGGCTATGTGACCAAGAACATCAGCGGGCGCGAGCTCACCGACGCCGTCCGCAGGGTGGCCGACGGGGACGCGGTCTTCTCCCCGAGACTGGCCGGGTTCGTGCTGGACGCGTTCGCCTCCAGCGAAGCTCCGCCGATCGACCCCGAGCTCGACTCGCTGACCCAGCGCGAGCGCGAGGTGCTGCGGTTGATCGCCAGGGGGTACGCCTACAAGGAGATCGCCAAGGAGCTGTTCATCTCGGTGAAGACCGTGGAGACCCATGTCTCGTCGGTGCTGCGCAAGCTCCAGCTCTCCAACCGCCACGAACTCTCCCGCTGGGCCACGGCGCGGCGCCTGGTCTGACCGGTCGATCCTGTACGAGCAGTGACTTATGTGCGACTCTGCGAAGTATGGGACGCGACGTACCTGCGATGGTGTTCAGTCGCGAGGACCGGCGGCGCTACCGGGACAAGGTCCGCCGGTGCCTTGACGTCCTCGCGCAGATGCTCCACGAGTCCAGGTTCGAGTTCGACCGGCCCAGGGCCGGGCTGGAGATCGAGCTGAACCTCGTGGACGACCGTGGCGAGGCCGCCATGAAGAACGCCGAGGTGCTGGAGGCCATCGCCCAACCCGACTGGGCCACCGAGCTCGGTCAGTTCAACGTGGAGATCAACGTCCTGCCCGAGTCCCTGGAGCAGGAGGGCGCGGTCCGGCTGGAGAAGGTGATCAGGGACCGCCTCAACCACGCCGAGGCACGGGCCCGCACCGTCGGCGGGCACATGATGATGGTCGGCATCCTGCCCACGCTGCGGGAGAGCGACGTCCACGAGGGCACCCTGTCGGCCAACCCCCGCTACAAACTGCTCAACGAGCAGATCTTCGCGGCCAGGGGCGAGGACATGCACCTGTCGATCGAGGGGGAGGAGCGCCTGGAGACCTACGCCGACAGCATCACCCCCGAGGCCGCCTGCACGAGCCTTCAGCTCCATCTCCAGGTCAGCCCGGAGACGTTCGCCGCCAACTGGAACGCCGCCCAGGCCGTCGCGGGCCCGCAGGTGGCCGTGGCGGCCAACTCGCCGTTCCTATTCGGCCGCAGGCTCTGGCAGGAGACCAGGATCCCGCTGTTCGAGCAGGCCACCGACACCCGCCCGGTGGAGCTGCAGGTCCAGGGGGTGCGGCCCAGGGTGTGGTTCGGCGAGCGGTGGATCACCTCGGTCTTCGATCTCTTCGAGGAGAACGCCCGCTACTTCCCCGCGCTGCTGCCCCTGTGCGACGAGGCCGACCCGCGCGAGGAGCTGACGCGCGGGATCACTCCCCAGCTCGGCGAGCTGACCCTGCACAACGGCACCGTCTATCGGTGGAACCGGCCGGTCTACGCGGTGGTGGACGGCATCCCGCACCTGCGGGTGGAGAACCGGGTGCTGCCCGCGGGCCCCTCGGTGGCCGACATCGTCGCCAACGCGGTGTTCTACTACGGGCTGATGGGCGTCCTCCCCTACGCCGAACGCCCGGTGTGGACGCGCATGTCGTTCGCCACGGCCAGGGACAACCTGCACGCCGCCGCCCGGCACGGCCTGGACGCCAGGCTCTTCTGGCCGGGACTCGGCGAGGTGACCGCCTCGGAGCTGATCCTGCGCCGCCTGCTGCCGCTCGCCCACGAGGGGCTCGACCTGTGGGGCGTGGCCCCCGCCGTCAGGGACCGGCTGCTGGGGATCGTCGAGCGGCGCTGTCTGACGGGCAGGACCGGGGCGAGCTGGCAGATCGACGCGGTGAACGCGCTCGGCGACCTCGAAAGACACGAGGCGCTGCGCCGGATGACCCTGCGCTACATGGCGAACATGCACACCAACGAGCCGGTCCACGGCTGGCCGACCCTCTGACCGCACCGGCCCCAGGGCGTGGCGAACCCGGTCCGTCGAGATGAGTAGGCGTGAATCCGCCGAGAGGTTGATGTCCCGACGCCGCGATCCACCTAGTCTGAGGGCGAGCCACCAGGGGGTGATGACATGCGGGCAATGGTCGAGGAGATCGGCTGGGCCGCGCGAGGTGCCTGCCGCACCAGCGATCCCGAGTTGTTCTTTCCGCTGACCCAGTCGGCCGAGCAGGAGGCGCGGGCGAAGGCGGTCTGCAGGCGGTGCCCGGTCCTCAAGGAGTGCCGGGCGTACGCGGTCCGGGCGGCCGAGCCCGAGGGGATCTGGGGCGGCCTGACCGTGAAGGAACGCCGCGGCCTGCGCTTCCCGGTCGGCTGGCGCCAGGCCGCCACGGATCCGGCCTCGGTCGCGTAGCCTCGAACCGGATTCGAACGGGATCTCCGCGGGCTCGGGCGGAAGGCCGCCCCCGGCACGCGGGGGTGTGGAACCGAGATCCGAGGGGGCGCAGGGGTGGAGCGGGAGCCGACGCGGGACACCGGTGCCGGGCTTCCCCCGGGGGTGTCGGCGGGGGCGGTGGCGGTGCTGGTGGGGGCCAACGTGCTCAACAACCGCCTGGCGCCGAGGCTGGCACCGCTGACCTCGGCCGCGGCCACCGGCGCGCTGCTCGTGCTGGCCCGCCGCGCCGGGATCTCCTGGTCCGAGCTGGGGTTCCACCGGCGCTCGCGGGGCCTGCGGATCGGTGGCGCGCTCGCCGCCGCCGTGGCGGGGGCCTACGCCGCGGGCGTGGCGGTCCCGGCCACCCGTCGCTTCTTCCGCGACGAGCGCGCCCTGTCGCTCTCCCGCGCCCGCGCGCTGGAGGAGGCGCTGATCCAGGTGCCGGTCGGCACCGTACTGCTGGAGGAGGTCGGCTTCCGCGGGGTGGTGCACGCCATCGTGGCCCGTTCCCACGGCCACGGTGCGGCGACCGCCGTCTCCTCAATCCTTTTCGGCCTCTGGCACGTCCTCCCCGCCGTGGACATGGCGGCCGCCAACCCCGCCCTGAGCCGGCTGGCCTCCGGAGAGGCTCCCGGCCGTGGCTCCGGCGCGCGCGGCCGGCGGCCGGCGCGCGTCGTGGCCGGTTCCGTGGTCGCGACGGGCCTCGCCGGGGCGCTCTTCACCGAGCTGCGCAGGCGGGGCGGCCTGGCCGCGCCCGCGATGTTCCACGTCGCGACCAACTCCCTGGGCTACCTGTTCGCCCGCCTGGCCCCGCCGGACCCAGCGTCCCGGGAGGTTCCCGCCCCGAACCGCTGACCCGCCCCCACCTCCTCCGCTCGCCCGGTCGCCAGGACGGCTCACGGATGCGCGCCGGGCGGCGGCCGGTGGGTGCCGAAGCGGCCGCGGGCGGCGAGTTCGATCGTGACGACCACGGCCACCGCCTCCGCGGCCAGCAGCGCGACCAGCACGACGAGCTGTACCACTCCGGCCTGGAGCGGTTCGGCCCCGCCCAGCAGCATCCCGACGAAGGCGCCGGGCAGCGTGACCAGGCCCACGGTCCTCGTCTGGTCCAGCGCGGGCACCAGGGCCTGCGCCGCGGGCGGCCGGCAGATCTCCAGTGCCGCGTCCCGGTCCGAGAAGCCCAGGGCGAGCGCCGCCTCCACCTCGCCCCGCCGGTGGGCGAGCTCGTCCAGGGCCCGCCGTCCCGCGAGCGCCGTGGCCGTCAGGCACCCGCCGAGCAGGATGCCCGCGATCGGGATCAGCGTGATGCACTGCGGCGGGACGACGCCGCCGCCGAACAGCAGCGCCAGCACCGGCAGGGCCCCGGCCGCGATGGGCACCGCGGCCCACCAGGCGGCGCGGCCCGAGGTGATCCTGCGTCCCGCGGTCAGGCTCGCCACCCCGTACATGACCAGCACGAAGAGCGCCACCGCGGACGCCCGCTGGACCGCCCACACGATGACCAGCGAGACCGCGACGAGCTGGACGGCGGCGCGCAGGCAGGCCGTGAGCACCCCGGACGCGTGCCCGAGACGGCCGGACCAGGCGACGGCGGCGGCCCCGACGGCCAGCAGGACGATGACGGCGGCGGTGGCGAACGACAGGTCGACGGTGTTCAAGGGGCGCGGGGTCCCGGTGGTCTCGGGGAGGTCAGGCGGTGGGGACCCGCTGGAAGGACTCGACGTAGCGGCCCTCGCCGAAGCCCGCCTCGACGGCCCGCTGGGAGAAGCGGTCCCGCAGGAAGCCCTCGAAGTCCTCCAGGTGGCCGACCTGGCTGACGTGGGCGCGCAGCGCGGCCAGCTTGCGGTCGAAGGTGTCGGTGATGTCCACGTGGTGGTCGGTCGCCGGGCCGCCGTTCAACCAGACCTCACGGACGGTCCACGCCTCAAGGCCCTCGTCGAGCAGCAGCGAGGGGAAGGCGTAGGGATTGCGCGCGTCGGGGTAGACGGCGTCGAGGGCGCAGCCGCCGACCGCGCGGTGGTCGGGGTGGCTGGGGGCGATGAACCGGTGGTTGCGCTCGGGGCTGTGGGTGATCACCAGGTCGGGCTTGACCTGGCGGATGACCCGGGTGATGTCACGCCGCAACTCCAGGCTCTGCACCACCGTCCCGTCGTGGTAGCCGAGGTAGCGCACATCGGTCACGCCGACGGCCTTGGCGGCGCCTGACTGCTCGGCGCGGCGGAGCTCGGCCATGCCGCCGTTGTCCAGCTCGCGGTCGAAGCCGCCCGCGTCGCCGTCGGTGACCACGCAGTACGTCACCTCGACGCCCCGGTCGGTGAACAGCGCGATCGAGCCCGCGGCGGCGAAGTCGACGTCGTCGGGGTGCGCGGTGACCGCGAGTACGCGGCTGATCTCGTCTTCGGACAGCATGGGGACGCCCTTCCGTCTTTTCCGCGTACGGTCGATCGTGACAACCGCGGCGGGGTCCGCCCACATTCCTTTACGACCGTTGGACCCGGTTGTCGGCCGGTCGTTCTAACCTAGGGGACGTGTCGATCCCAGCCTCCTCTCCGACCCACCCGTTGCTCGACGGGCTCAACCCTCAGCAGCGCGAGGCCGTCGTGCACCACGGCAGCCCCCTGCTCATCGTCGCGGGCGCGGGTTCCGGCAAGACCCGGGTGCTGACCCACCGCATCGCCTATCTGCTGGGCGAGCGGGGTGTGCAGCCGCAGGAGATCCTGGCGATCACCTTCACCAACAAGGCCGCGCGGGAGATGAAGGACCGGGTCGACAGGCTCATCGGCCCGCGTTCGGCGGCGATGTGGGTGATGACCTTCCACAGCGCCTGCGTGCGGATCCTGCGCCGCGAGGCCAAGCGACTGGGCTTCCCCTCGGGCTTCTCCATCTACGACCAGGCCGACTCGCAACGCCTGATGGCGATGGTCTGCCGCGAGATGGACCTCGATCCCAAGCGTTACCCGCCGAGGTCCTTCTCCGCCCAGGTCAGCAACTTCAAGAACGAGCTGATCGACTACGAGACGGCGGCCGCCCAGGCATCCACCCACCTGGAGCGCAAGCTCGCCGAGGCGTACCGCAACTACCAGCAGAAGCTCACCGAGGCCGGAGCGATGGACTTCGACGACCTCATCATGCTGACGGTGACGCTGTTCCAGATCTTCCCCGAGGTGGCCGAGCACTACCGGCTCCGCTGGCGCCACATCATGGTCGACGAGTACCAGGACACCAACCACGCGCAGTACACCCTGATCCGCGAGCTCGCGGGCCGTCCCGAGCTGCGCACCGCCGACGGGGACCTGGTCAGGGAGGGTGGTGTCGCCCCGGCCGAGCTGTGCGTGGTGGGTGACGCCGACCAGTCGATCTACGCCTTCCGCGGCGCGACGATCCGCAACATCCTGGAGTTCGAACGCGACTACCCGGAGGCCAGGACGATCCTGCTGGAGCAGAACTACCGCTCCACCCAGACGATCCTGTCCGCCGCCAACGCGGTGATCTCGCGCAACGAGAGCCGCAAACCCAAGAACCTCTGGTCCGACCAGGGGGCCGGGGCGAAGATCATCGGCTATGTCGCCGACAACGAGCACGACGAGGCGATGTTCGTCGCCCAGGAGGTCGACAGGCTCACCGACCACGAGGACGTGGTGCCCGGCCAGGTCGCCGTGTTCTACCGGACCAACGCCGCCTCCCGGGTGTTCGAGGAGATCTTCATCAGGACCGGCCTGCCGTACAAGGTGGTGGGCGGGGTGCGCTTCTACGAGCGCAAGGAGGTCCGCGACCTGCTGGCCTACCTGCGCTTCCTGTCCAACCCGAACGACGTGGTGTCGCTGCGCCGCATCCTCAACGTGCCCAAGCGCGGCATCGGCGAGCGGGCCGAGGCGATGGTCGAGGCGTTCGCGGGCAGGGAGCGGATCCCCTACTGGGAGGCGCTCCGCCGGGCGGACGACGCGCCGGGCATGGCCACCCGCTCGCTCAAGGCCATCGCCGAGTTCGTCGCCCTGATGGACGAGCTGATGGTGAAGGCCGACGACCTGTCGCCCTCACAGCTGGCCCAGGAGGTGCTGGCGAGCACCGGATACCGTCTGGAGCTCACCGCCTCCAACGACCCGCAGGACGAGAGCCGCCTGGAGAACCTGGACGAGATGATCTCGGTCGCCTCCGAGTTCGAGGAGGCCAACCCCGAGGGCACGCTGGTGGAGTTCCTGGAGCAGATCTCCCTGGTCGCCGATGCCGACCAGATCCCGGCGGCCGACGGGGGCCAGGGGGTGGTGACGCTGATGACGCTGCACACCGCCAAGGGGCTTGAGTTCCCGGTGGTGTTCCTCACCGGAATGGAGGACGGGGTCTTCCCGCACATGCGCTCGCTCGGCGAGCCGAAGGAGCTGGAGGAGGAGCGCCGCCTGGCCTACGTCGGCATCACCCGTGCCGAGCAGCGCCTCTACGTCTCCCGGGCCGCCGTCCGCAGCTCCTGGGGTTCGCCCGCGTTCAATCCGGCCTCCCGGTTCGTCGCGGAGATCCCGGCCGATCTGGTCGAGTGGCGCGGCAACCCGGAGAAGAGCGCCTGGAGCGCCGCCGCCCGCCGCGACTCCCGCCCCGCCCCGGTCAGGAAGTCCGAGGGCAGGCAGATCCCCAACCTGGCCCCCGGCGACCGGGTCACCCACGACAAGTTCGGCCTGGGCACCGTGGTGTCCGTGGACGGCGTCGCGGAGAAGACCAAGGCCAAGATCGACTTCGGCGGCGGAGTGGGGGAGAAGGTCCTGCTGCTGGCGTACGCGAAACAACTGGAGAAACTCTGAGGTCTCCGGGGCCGGTTCCACCGGTTCCGGGCTCGTGGTAAGGGCCCGCCGTGCCCTTACCACGATCCGATCTTCGGATCAGTTCGTGAGGAGCTCCCTGATGGGGTCCTCGGGCTGGTCGGCGCCGACGGTGAGCTCGTCGAAGTCGGCCACCTGGTCGGCGGGCGGCGCCTTGACGGTGACCTTGGTGCCCCAGCCGGTGTAGCGGGTGTCGTTGACGTAGGTCAGCTCGGTGCTGTTAAGGCCCCGGGTGGACTCGGTGTACGACGACACGACCCGGCGGACCAGCTGGTCGGAGCCGATGTAGATCTTCCAGGTCACCGGGAGGGTGGCGGACCTGCCGGTGGGCTTCGCGCCCAGCATCGCGCGTACCGAGGGGGAGACCTTGAAGAGCTCGCCCAGTGTGATCGTGCCCGAGTGGACGGTGGTCCGGGTGCCGTCCCAGGTCCCGCCGGGGCGCCTGGCGCCGGTGTGGGCCAGGGTCGCCTTCAGCGTTCCCGGCTCGACGGTGCTGATGATCTGCTGGACGGCGCTGACCAGTGAAAGGGAGTCGCCGCGGACCCGCAGCCACTTCTTACCCTCGGGCATGGAGTCGGCGAACATGCCGCCCGAGGTGTAGGAGACGCCCTTCAGCGAGATCGTCCGCGACGGGGTGAACAGGCCCTTGAACTCGCCGTCCTGGGTGGGCAGGTTGAACTTGGTGGTCAGATCCGAGGCGACCAGACCAGGCCTGCCGAACTCCAGCACGCCGTTGCGCCTGGTGAAGATCGCCCGCTGTTCCTTGCCCGCACCGACGATCTTCGTGTTCTCGGTGAGCTTCACGCCCCGGTGGGTTCTGAACTGGCGCTTCAGCGCCGAGACCGGGTCGGTCTTCGCGGCCTGAGCGGTCTTCGCGGTCTGGGCGCTCGCCGGGGCGGCGGTCACCAGCGCGGGAACCATCAGGGCCGCCACGGTGGCGCCGGTCAGGGCGGCGATCGTTCGCCTCATAGGGGTCCTCCCGTAGGTGTCCTCGCGTCGTCGCGGAGGGGGAAGAAGATTCTTCCCTATATGCCGAAATATCGGATCAAGAATCACCGAAGGTGCTGGGCGCCGGCAGAGGCCCGCAGCACGCCGCGCCCGGCGAGCCAAGCTCGCCGGGCGCGGGGACGATCAACGGGGGATGATCAGCTGGCACCCAGCAGGGGGATGGGAGCGTCGGTGTCCACACCCTTGTCCAGTTCGTTCGGCTTGGCGATCTGGTCGGCGGGCGGCGCCTTGACCGTGACCTTGGAACCCCAGCCGGTGTAGCGGGTCTCGACGGTCACGTTCATGCCGTTCGCACCCAGGGCGCTCCCGGGATAGGTGGTGCTCAGGCTTCTCGCGAGCTGGTCGGAACCGAGGGTCAGCTTCCACTGCACCACGGTCTTGGCCTGCTTGGCGTTCGGGGGAATGAAGAGGCCGGCCCGGAACCACGGCGAGACCTTGTAGAGCTCACCGAAAGTGATCTTTCCCGCGTAGGCGGTCGGGCGCTTGACCGTGGCGTGTGAGAGCAGGGCCTTGAGCGTCGCGGGCTCCGCCGGGTTGACGAGCTGGGTCACCCGGCCGTTGTTGCCCAGGACGCCCGGCATCTTCAGCCACTTCTTGTCCTCGGGCAGGAATTGGCCGAAGATGCCGCCGGAGACATAGGAGGTGTTCTTGATGCGAATCACCCGCTCCGGCTTGGCCAAGCCGGCCAGCACCTTGGCGTCCTCCTCGCTCAGATCCTCCGAGACCGCCGCGATGTCACTCGCCTTGATGCGCAGCTTGGTGGTCTGGTCGGACGCGCTGATTCCGGAGGCGCCGAACTGTAGTACCCCCTCGCGCTGGGCCATGACCATTCTGGTGTACGAATTGCTCAGCTTCGTGGTGTCCACATAGCTGACGCCACGGCCGTTTTTGAACTGGCCCTTCAGCGCGCTGATCGGATCGGCGGCCTGCGCGTGTGCGGTCGATGCGAGCGCCGGAACGCTCAGCACGGCCGTCGCGGCGCACGCCAGGCCGGCGATGTATCGCTTCAAAGGAAAATCCTCCTGACTGCTCCCTCGGCCCCGTTGGGGAGGGATCGACCCACTCTCGCGGAGCAAGATCACGAAAGGGTAGCGCACCTGGAGGATTACCTTGAATTAAACGTGCACATTTCGTGCAGGGATGCTTTCACGGACTGCCGGGAGGAGGCTGTCGTCCGCCATGTCGCGGCAGATCTTGTGTCTCCGGCTAATCACGGACCGTTAGATTTGTTTTTCATGGGATGCCGCAGGAGCCCGCCGCATTCGCGAATTCCAAATGTGTTCGCCCGGATGTCGCCTCCGGAGCCCGTACCGGAAAGGCGGTGAAAACCCCGCGGCACATCGAGGCTTTCACCCCCTGCGAGAGTCCGCCCGATGGGTACTCGGGCGGGAGGACGGCAGGTTAGCCGATCGGCAGGACCGTCGGTTCGGGGAAGTCGGCGCCGACCCGGCCGGCGTCGGCGGTGTCCTCGGGAGGCGGCGGAACGAGGGTGACGGACGAGCCCCAGCCGGTGTAGCGGGTGTCCACGACCGTGGTCGTGTACTTGCCGGGACCGCCGCTGAGCGGCTGCCGCCAGGTGGTGCTCAGCCTGCGGACCAGGTTCGAGCGGTCCAGCCAGAGCCTGAAGCCGACCGGGATCCTGGCGCTCCTGCCCTTGGGCGGCCCGGCCAGCCTGTCGCGGAGCGAGGGGGAGACCTTGTAGAGCGTGCGCAGCGTCACGGCGCCTTGCAGGAACGTGCCCGAACGCAGCTTCTTGCGCACGGCGGTGTGGGACAGCAGCGTGCCCAGGGTGGCGGGTTCGAAGATGTTGACGATCTGCGGCAGGGCGGCGGTCTGCTTGATGTTCGCCGGGCCGATCAGCCCGAGCCAGGTCTTCCCCTCGGGCAGCCACGTCTCGTAGCCGGGCCCGGAGAGGTACGCCTCGTTCGGGAAACAGATCACCCGGGTCGAGCCGAGCCGCTGGCCGAGCTGCCACTCCAGCTCCTTCACGACCCCTCTGCCCAGCTCGGTCCGTCCCACGGTGTCCGTGCCGTACACCCCGGCCTCGTCGAACTCCACCCGGCCCTTGCGCCAGATGGTGACCACCGCCTTGCCGCCCCGATAGACGCGCCCGACGTCGGAGATCCGCAGCCCCGTGTGCTCGCCGAACTGCTGCCTCAGCCTCGTCACCGGAGACGGCGGCGGTGCCGCTTCCGCGACCCCGGCACTCGCCGTTCCCGCCTCCGCTGCCGACATGGGCAGCACCGAACCGGCCAGTACGACCGCGAGCAGAGTGACCCACCGTCTCATCGGATTCCTCCCCAGGAGTCAAGATCCGCCAAGCTAGCCAACCCCCGGCCCGCGGGCTATGGCGCGCACCAACAACTCGCGCCCACGGATTGTGCGAGTTTGAGCCGTACGACAGGCGGGACCGCTCGCCGAGGGAGCGAAATGCGGAATGACGGGAAGGCTCCGGCTTACCCTGTGGACAGCTCCCACGTCGCGAGGAGAGCGCGGAGGAGGAGATCTGGATGGACGCCGTGCCGAGGATCCGCGTCGTCATCGCCAAGCCGGGGCTGGACGGCCACGACAGAGGGGTGAAGATCGTGGCGAGGGCGCTTCGGGACGCCGGGATGGAGGTCGTCTACACGGGCCTGCACCAGACTCCGGAGCAGGTGGTGCGCACCGCGATCCAGGAGGACGCCGCGGCGATCGGGCTGTCCATCCTGTCCGGCGCGCACATGACGCTCTTCGCCAGGGTGCTGGAGCTGCTGAGGGAGAACGACGCGAGCGACATCGTGGTGTTCGGCGGCGGGATCATCCCCGAGGCCGACATACCCGCGCTCCAGGAGATGGGCGTCGCGCGGATCTTCACCCCGGGCGCCACCACCCAGGAGATCGTCGGCTGGGTGCGGAGCGCGATCCCCTCGCCCGTCTGACGAGATCCGACGAGTTCCGACGAGGTTCGGGGCGCCCCGCGCCCCCTCTCGCCGGTGGCTCTTTCCGCGGACGGCCAGGTCACACCGGTCCGGTGACGGCGACGCGAACAACATTCGGGACGCGCGATCTGGGACCCGGTTACCTGGCCATGCCATAAGGCGGGCTACGCTTCATTGGCGCAAAACCGCCGCGCTCCCCCTTCGATCGTGGAGCCGGCCCACTCAGATCTATACACCAGCCGGACAAGCAAGGACGGACCCTCGTGGACCTGTTCGAACATCAGGCGAAGGAGCTCTTCGCGGAGTACGGCATCCCGGTGCCGCGCGGTATCGTCGCGCACACCGTGGAGGAGGCACGGGCGGCAGCCGAGCAGCTGACCGGCCGTGTCGTCGTCAAGGCCCAGGTCAAGACCGGTGGCCGCGGCAAGGCCGGCGGCGTGAAGGTGGCGGACGACGCCGCCGACGCCGCAAGCAAGGCCACCGACATCCTCGGCATGGACATCAAGGGCCACACGGTCCACAAGGTCCTGGTCGAGGAGGCCAGCGCGATCGCGGAGGAGTACTACTTCTCCTTCCTGCTCGACCGCGCGAACCGCACGTTCCTCGCCATCTGCTCCGCCGCGGGCGGCATGGAGATCGAAGAGGTCGCGCACACCAACCCCGAGAAGGTGGCGCAGGTTCCGATCTCCCCCCTGGACGGCGTCGACCGGGCCAAGGCCCGCGAGATCGCCCAGGCCGGCGGCCTGCCGGAGGCGTCGCTCGACGGCGCCGCCGACCTCATCGAGAAGCTCTGGTGCGCCTTCGTCGACGAGGACGCCTCGCTCGTCGAGGTCAACCCGATGATCCTGTCCGCGGACGGTCAGGTGAAGGCCCTCGACGGCAAGGTCACCCTCGACGACAACGCGTCCTTCCGTCAGCAGGACCACGCGGCCCTTGAGGACAAGGCCGCCGAGGACCCGCTGGAGGCCGCGGCCAAGGCCAAGGACCTCAACTACGTCAAGCTCGACGGCTCCGTCGGCATCATCGGCAACGGTGCGGGTCTGGTCATGTCGACCCTGGACGTCGTCGCCTACGCCGGCGAGGCCTTCCCCGGCAGGCCCAAGCCCGCCAACTTCCTCGACATCGGCGGCGGTGCCTCGGCCGAGGTGATGGCGGCCGGCCTGGAGATCATCATCTCCGACCCCGCGGTGAAGTCGATCTTCGTCAACGTCTTCGGCGGCATCACCGCCTGTGACGCGGTCGCCAACGGCATCGTCGCGGCCTTCCAGCTGCTGGAGTCCCGCGGCGAGGCCGTGAGCCGCCCGCTGGTCGTCCGGCTGGACGGCAACAACGCCGAACTCGGGCGTCAGATTCTCTCCGACGCCAAGTTGTCCGGCGTCGAACTGGTGGACACCATGGACGATGCGGCCAAGCGCGCCGCCGAACTCGCCGCGGTAGGTGCGTAATGGCCATCTGGCTGACCGAGAACAGCAAGATCATCGTTCAGGGCATGACCGGTGGTGAGGGCACCAAGCACACCCGCCGCATGCTCGCCTCCGGTGCCGCCGTCGTCGGCGGTGTCAACGCCCGCAAGGCCGGCACCGTCCACGAGGGCCTGCCCGTCTTCGGCACCGTCGCCGAGGCCATGAAGGAGACCGGCGCCGACGTGTCGGTCGTCTTCGTGCCCCCGGCGTTCACCAAGGACGCCGTCAAGGAGGCCATCGACGCCGAGATCCCGCTCTGCGTGGTCATCACCGAGGGTGTCCCGATCCACGACACCACCGAGTTCTGGGCCTACGCGGTCGCCAGGGGCGGCAAGACCCGCATCATCGGGCCGAACTGCCCCGGCATCGCCTCGCCCGGCGCCTCCAACGCGGGCATCATCCCGGCCGACATCACCAGCGCCGGTCGCATCGGCCTGGTCTCGAAGTCGGGCACGCTGACCTACCAGCTCATGTACGAGCTGCGTGACATCGGCTTCTCCAGCGCGGTGGGCATCGGCGGCGACCCGGTCATCGGCACCACGCACATCGACGCGCTGCAGGCGTTCCAGGACGACCCGGGCACCGACGCGATCGTGATGATCGGCGAGATCGGCGGCGACGCCGAGGAGCGCGCGGCCGCCTACATCGAGCAGCACGTCACCAAGCCGGTCGTCGCCTACGTGGCGGGCTTCACCGCTCCCGAGGGCAAGACCATGGGTCACGCGGGCGCGATCGTGTCCGGCTCGGCCGGTACCGCCCAGGCCAAGAAGGACGCTCTGGAGAAGGTCGGCGTCCGCGTCGGCAAGACCCCGAGCGAGACCGCCCGCCTGATGCGCGAGGTCATCCAGTCCCTCTAGCGGGGCTCCGGGACGCGGGTCCCGGATGAGCGAACGCGGCACGGTGCCGCGCGATCCGGCGGCGCCCCCGTCGCCTCGCGCGGGTTCCGCCGCACCGAGTGCGACCGAGGGCGCCCGGCATCCCGCCGGGCGCCCTTCGCCGTCCCGGACGTCACCGATGTCCGGTCTCCCGTACCGGTGACCGCCGGGATGGCACGGGGAGGACCGTGCGCGACGCGCGGGGTGTCCCGGACCGGTCTCGCCGGGATACCACAGGCCGCTTCTGTCACGCCGTCCGCGACACGCGGGGCGCGGAAGTCTCTTCCGCACCGAAGATCCTGAGACCATCGACTACTGTGACGGCCCTCTTCGATCAGCTCCGGACGGCTCCCCGAAACGTCCTCAGCCGTATCCCCCTGCCCGGCCTCACGGGTGACGACGACGACGTCCGCCGGCCGCTTCCCGTCTCCGGGATGCTCGCGGCCGCCTGGACGCTCGGCGTGGGGCTGGCGGTGCTCACCACGCTCACCCTGGTCGGCTGGATCGCCGCACCGCGCGGCGCGCTCGGTTCCGGTCTGCCCGCGGTGTTCCGTACCGCCTCGCAGCTCTGGCTGGCCGCGCACCACGCGGGCTTCGCGATCCCCGGCGGCTCGGTGGGCCTGCTCCCGCTCGGACTGACGGTCCTGCCCGCCTTCCTGCTGTACCGCGCCGGGATGTGGATGGCCAGGGACGCGGACCTGCGGCTCCGGCTGCCCGCCCGGCTGCCCAAGAACACCCCCAAGGAGGTGTCCAACGCCCGCCGCAGGGCACAGCTGATCCTGATCGCCCAGGCGGGCATCTCGCTGGCGGCGCCGTACGCGCTGCTGGCCGGGATCATCGCGCTGGTCGCCAGGAACGAGATCACCCAGCCCTTCCTCGGCGAGGTGCTGGTCAGCCACCTGGTGCTGGCCTTCATCGCGGGCTCCGTGGCCGTCGCCAGGACGATCGGGCCCTGGCGATCGATGCTGCGCCTGCTGCCCGAGCGGCTGCGCTCGGTGGTGGTCGGCACGTCCGCCGCGCTGATGATCATGCTTGTGGCGGGCGCCATCATGGTGCTCGGGGCCGTCGCGGTCAACTTCGGGCAGGTCGGGGAGCTGTCCGGGATCCTTTCCCCGGGGTTCGTCGGCGGACTGCTGCTCCTGCTGATCCAGGGGCTCTACCTGCTCAACGCCGTCATCTGGGGCATGGCCTACATCGCGGGCCCCGGTTTCGCGGTCGGCACCGGCACGCTGGTCGCGCCGACGGGCGTGCAACTGGGCACGGTGCCGAGCCTGCCGATCCTGGGCGCGCTGCCGGAGGCGGGCCCGACCCCCGCCTGGGTGATGGTCGTGATCGCGGTGCCCTTCCTGGCCGGCGCGGTGGCGGGCGTCCTGGTCGTCCGGATCTCGCCCTCCCCTTCGTACGAGGGAGCACCGCTGTGGGGGTTCGCCTGCGGGCTGGCGACCGGGGCGGTGGCGGGCCTGCTGGCGGCGCTCTCCGGTGGCCCGCTCGGTGGCGCGAGGCTGTCCGCGGTGGGACCGGAGGGGTGGGAGGTGATGCTCTCGGTGACGCTGGAGGTGGGGGTCGCGGCGGGGATCGCCGCCGGGCTGGCCAACTGGTGGCTGATCTTCCGGGGGCACAACGCGGCGGTCACCAAGGCGGCGGCCAGGGTCGGCACGGCCACCGCGCCGGTCCGCAAGGCCGGAGTCAGGATCGCCAAGGCCGCCGGCTCGGTGGCCAGCAAGGTCGGTTTCGCGGAGTCGGAGGAGCTCCGCAAGCTCCCCGGTCACTGGCTGGACGCCACGGAGTGCGACACCCAGCCGATCCCGGTCATCAGGGACGACTGGGAGGACGAGCACGCCTCGGCCGCCGCGGAGAGCCCGCCGAAGGCCCACCGCCCCGAGCCGCCGCGCCCGCCCCGGCGTGACATCGTCGACGAGACCGACGACAAGGGCGGCCATGTGATCTACGTCGACCCCTACGCCTGGGACCGCGACTGAGCGCCGTCGCGGATCACGCGCCCGGCCGCCTCGTCCCGGACGTCTCGCTCAGGCGGCCCGCTCAGGGAGGGAAGGGAAACTGCAGCTGGCCGGGCTGGACGAAGGGCATCTTCTTCTCCATGGCCCGCTCAAGCCGCTCCACGCACTCGTTCTGCGCCGAGACGGTGCCCGCTCCCTTGCCGCACTCGGTGTAGGCGGCCAGTTCGTCGCCGAAGTAGAACTGCATCGCGGTCACCCCGGTCGACACCAGCAGCGCCCCGGCGGAGAGCACGATGCCCGCCACGGCGGTGCCGACGGGTTTGGGAACGGAACGCAGCGCGGGGATCGCACGGATTGAGGTGACAAGAGCGAAAATCGCCATGACGACTCCCGCGAGGGGGAGCACCAACGTCATCACCACCGCGGTGACCGCGAGCCACAGGGCCCTTCGACCGGCGCTCTCGGTGGGCCGTACCTGGACCGGCAGTGTCACCTGACCTCCTTGCATCGTTCGTGCGGACAGGCCGATACCCTTGCAGCGGCGTGAGTCCCCGTCCGAATGGAGTGCGTCGGTGTCATCCCAGGCCGTTCGGCTTGTGGTCCTCGTGTCCGGTTCTGGAACCAACCTACAGGCCCTTCTGGACGCTGTGGCAGACGAGACCTACGGCGCCAGCGTGGTGGCCGTGGGTGCCGATCGCGACGGTGTCGAGGGGCTGGCCCGCGCGCGGCGCGCGGGGGTGCCGACCTTCGTGGAGCGGGTGGCCGACCACCCCACCCGCGAGGACTGGGATCGGGCACTCGCCGCCCACATCGCGGCGTACCGACCGGACCTCGTGGTCTGCGCGGGGTTCATGAGGATTCTCGGCAAGCCGACACTGGAGGCCTTCCCGGTCCTCAACACCCATCCCGCGCTGCTGCCCTCCTTCCCGGGCGCGCACGGTGTGCGCGACGCGCTCTCGTACGGCGTGCGCGTCACCGGCTGCACCGTGATGCTCGCCGACGCGGGCGTCGACACCGGGCCGATCATCGCCCAGGAGGCCGTGCCCGTGCTGGACGACGACGACGAGGCGGCACTGCACGAGCGCATCAAGTCCGTCGAGCGTCATCTGCTCGTCGACACCGTCGGCCGGATGGCCCGCGAGGGCTGGACCGTCACCGGCAGGACTGTTCGATTCGGACGACCCGGTGGATGAGCCGGGCGCCCCGGAGAAACCGGAACCAACCAGGAGGAGCACGAAGTGACCCGCATCGCCATCCGGCGCGCGTTGATCGCGGTGTATGACAAGAGCGGGCTGGAGGAGTTGGCCCGTGGCCTCGACGCCGCGGGTGTGGAGATCGTCTCCACCGGGGGCACCGCCGCGAGGATCACCTCTTTCGGCGTCCCCGTCACTCCCGTCGAGTCGCTGACCGGTTTCCCCGAGTGCCTCGACGGCCGGGTCAAGACGCTGCACCCGCGCGTGCACGCCGGCCTGCTGGCCGACGGCGGCAACCCCTCCCACGTCAAGCAGCTCGAAGAGCTGGAGATCGAGCCGTTCGAGCTGGTGGTGGTCAACCTCTACCCGTTCCAGGAGACCGTGGCCTCCGGCGCCTCCGACGCCGAGTGCGTGGAGCAGATCGACATCGGCGGTCCCGCGATGATCCGGGCCGGGGCCAAGAACCACGGCACCGCCGCGGTCGTGGTCGACCCGGCCTCCTACGGTGACGTGCTCGCCGCGGTCGCCGCGGGCGGCTTCACCCTCACCGAGCGCCGCCGTCTGGCCGCTGCCGCGTACGCGCACACCGCCTCCTACGACACCGCGGTGGCCACCTGGTTCGCGGACGTCTACGCGGCCGAGGACGGCGTGTGGCCGGGTTACCTGGGCGCGGCCTGGGAGCTCAAGTCGCCGCTGCGCTACGGCGAGAACCCGCACCAGGGCGCGGCCCTGTACTCCAGCCGGAAAGCCGGCCTGGCGGACGCCGAGCAGCTGCACGGCAAGGAGATGTCCTACAACAACTACCTGGACGCCGACGCCGCCTGGCGGGCGGCGTGGGACTTCGACGGGCCCGCCGTGGCGATCATCAAGCACCAGAACCCGTGCGGCGTCGCGGTCGGCGCCGACGTCGCCGAGGCGCACCGCAAGGCACACGCCTGCGACCCCGTCTCGGCGTACGGCGGCGTGATCGCGGTCAACGCGGAGGTGACCGAGGAGCTGGCCCGCCAGATCGCCGAGGTGTTCACCGAGGTCGTGGTGGCCCCCTCCTACACGGCCGAGGCGCTGGCGCGGCTCACCGGGAAGAAGAACATCCGGCTGCTGGCCTGCCCGCGGGGGCCGTCCAACCCGCTGGAGTTCCGCCGGATCGACGGCGGCCTGCTGGTGCAGAACGCCGACCGGGTCGACGCCCCGGGCGACGACCCGTCCACCTGGGAACTGAAGGCGGGGCCCGCCGCCTCCGACGAGGTCCTCGCGGACCTGGCCTTCGCCTGGAGGGCGTGCCGCTCGGTGAAGTCCAACGCGATCCTGCTGGCCGCGGACGGTGCGAGCGTGGGCGTCGGCATGGGCCAGGTCAACCGGGTCGACTCGGCGCGGCTCGCGGTCTCCCGGGCGGGCGAGCGCGTCCAGGGGGCCGTGGCGGCCTCCGACGCGTTCTTCCCCTTCGCCGACGGCCTGCAGATCCTCATCGACGCGGGAGTGAAGGCGGTCGTGGAGCCGGGCGGCTCGATCAGGGACGAGGAGGTCGTCGCCGCGGCCGAGGCGGCGGGAGTGACCCTCTACTTCACCGGCACCCGTCACTTCTTCCACTGATCTCCGCTCCCGGGCACGGCTGCCGCACCTGTGCGGCAGCCGTGCCCGGGAGATAAGAGAGTGGCCAATTAGACAGAATTACTTGGGCGAAAAAGGTTTGGCCTGCGGTTAGTCTGAAGCATCCCTTTTCGTTCCTGCCGCGGAGACCCCTCATGCCACTGCTCGACCACGCCCTGCACGCCTTCGTGATCATGCAGGGTTTCTGGGGCAGCCCACTGATGATGATCATAATCGCGCTCGGCGCGGCCTATCTCGGCGGGCGAGTCGTGGAGTGGATCCCCTTCACCCGCAGGATCATCGAGCGGAGGGAAGCGGAGCGCGGTTCGTCCTCGTGAGAGGCTTAGCGGTATGAGTGCGCGGATTCTCGACGGCAAGGCCACAGCGGCAAAGATCAAGGCAGACCTCGCGGCGCGGGTGGCCGCGCTGAAGGAGCAGGGCATCGTCCCCGGGCTCGGCACGGTTCTGGTGGGAGATGACCCGGGCAGCCAGATCTACGTGGCGGGCAAGCACCGCGACTGCGCGGAGGTCGGCATCTCCTCCCTCCGCAGGGACCTGCCGGAGAACGCCGGCCAGGCCGAGGTCGAGGCGGTCGTCGACGAGCTCAACGCCTCCGAGGAGTGCACCGGCTACATCGTCCAGCTCCCGCTGCCCCGTCACCTCGACACGCAGGCGCTGATCGAGCGGATGGACCCGGCGAAGGACGCCGACGGCCTCCACCCGGCCAACCTGGGCCGTCTGGTCCACATGGTCGACGCACCGCTGCCCTGCACGCCGTACGGCATCGTCGTGCTCCTGCAGGAGTACGGGGTGCCGCTCAAGGGGGCGGAGGTCGTCGTGGTCGGCCGCGGTATCACCGTGGGCCGCTCGCTCGGCCTGTTGCTGACCCGCCGCTCGGAGAACGCCACGGTCACCCTCTGCCACACCGGCACCCAGGACCTCGCGGCCCACACCAGGCGCGCCGACATCGTCGTCGCCGCGGCCGGGGTGCCGCATCTGATCACCGCGGACATGGTGAAGCCGGGCGCCGCCGTGCTGGACGTCGGCGTCTCCCGGGTCGACGGGAAGATCGCCGGTGACGTCGCCCCCGGCGTCGAGGAGGTCGCGGGCTTCCTCACCCCCAACCCCGGCGGTGTGGGCCCGATGACCCGGGCCATGCTGCTCACCAACGTGGTCGAGGCCGCGGAGAGGCGCGCCCGCGAGCGGGGCTGACCCCGCAGGCGATCTCACGAGGCCGATCTCACGAGGCCGATCTCACGAGGTCGGCCTCGCGGGACAGGCCCCACCGAGCAGGCCTGCCTGAGCAGGCCCCACCGAGAGCACCTCACCGGGCAGGCCGATCTCCCCGGGCGGCCGGTCCCGGGGTGGGACCGGTTACCGGGTGGTGCCGGTCTGCCGGGCGGCCCGGCTACGACGCCCTGCGGTTCGCGGCGGTGGCCGCCGTCTGGGACTCCGGGGCGCCGGTCGCGCGCTGCGAGGGCACCACGGGAGTGGGCCTCACCAGCCCCAGGGCGACGACCTCGTTCGCCAGCCTGGTGCGCCGGTTGGTCCCCTCGGGGATCCGGAACTTCTGGTAGAGACGCAGGAGGTGCTGCTTGACGGCCGCCTCCGTCACCACCAGGTCGTCGGCGATCTCCCTGGCCGTGGCCGGTGCGACGAACGCCTCGTCCGACAGCGCCGGACGGCAGAGCGACGTTAGGACGTCCACCTCCCGCCTGGTCAGCTCCGGTGCCGCGGCGCGGCGGAGCTCGACCTCCGGGGCGAAGTCCTCGCGAGGCACTCCGCCGATCCTGCCTCGTGCCGCGCCGAAGGACACCACGTCGCCGTCGTCAAGCACCCTCCGGGCGATCGGCCGGCCGTTGACCCGAGTGCCGTTGCGGGACAGGCCCAGATCAACGACATACAGGTAGGGTCCGCGCCGGACGAATTCCGCGTGCAGCCGGGACACACTCGGATCGGTCAGCCGGATGTCCACTCCACGGCCACGTCCGATCGTCGTGATCTCGGGGCGCAACGGGACCACCTCGCCGGTGTCCTCGATGCGTATGAACGGCCCCTCCACGGCAGTTCCTCCCCAGGTAGCCCGCCGTAACTATTCCTACAGCTCCGGCTTACCCAAACGAGGTGATGGGGAATCGCCTTTGCCAGAAGGAGAATCATTCCTGAAATTGGCCTGGACCTCTCGGGAGGGTTTCCGCTGCTCACAGGTAGACTTCGGGCACAGATAAGCGGAGGAAACACTCATGGCGGACAAGCCCACCAAAGGTCTCGCCGATGTCGTAGCCGCGTCCACAGCGCTCAGCGACATCGACGGTCAGGCCGGTCGCCTCTTCTATCGTGGCTACGACATCCACGATCTGGCCGGCCGCACCACCTTCGAAGAGACCGCGCACCTGCTGCAGTACGGCACGCTTCCCACCCGGGAACAGCTCTCGGCGTACGGGGAGGAGCTGGTTCGAGGGCGTAAGCTCGGCACGCTCGTCGAGGCCAACATCTCGGAGATCGCGGAGAGACAGGCCCCGATGGAGGCGCTGCGCACGCTGGTCTCGCTGGCCGGAGGCGATGATCCGGACAAGGACTCCAACGCCCCCGAGGCCAACCTGCGCAAGGCCGCCAGGCTGACCGCGCAGCAGCCGCTCCTCGTCGCCCGCTACCACGCGGCCAGGACCGGTGCGGTCATCCCCGCCCCGGACCCCTCCCTGAGCGTGGCGGCGAACTTCCTCCTCCAGATCACCGGCCGTACCCCCGGTGAGCGCGAGGTCGAGATCTTCGACACCTGCCTGGTCCTGCACGCCGACCACACGATGAACGCCTCCACGTTCGCCGCCCGGGTCTGCGCCGCGACCCTGTCCGACATGCACTCGGCCATCGTGGCGGCCATCGGCACCCTCAAGGGCCCCCTGCACGGCGGCGCCAACGAGCAGGTCATGCGCACCCTGGAGTCGCTCGACGCGGGCGCCGTCGCCCGGTCGGTACGCGACAGGCTCGCCGCGGGCGAGAAGATCATGGGCTTCGGGCACCGGGTCTACAAGACCGAGGACCCGCGCGCCACGCACCTGCGCCAGATGTCGCGGGAGCTCGGCGAGGCGTCCGGCGACGACACGTACTACCGGATGTCGAAGGAGATGGAGGAGGTCGTCTTCGAGACCAAGGGCCTCTATCCGAACGTCGACTTCTACGCGGCGACGGTCTACCACTACCTCGGCATCCCGACGGACCTGTTCACCCCGGTCTTCTCGGTCAGCCGCATGTCAGGATGGACCGCACACGTCATCGAGCAGCACGCCGACAACCGGCTGATCCGCCCGGACAGCGAGTACATCGGCGAGCGGGACCAGAAGTGGAAGCCGATCGCCGAGCGATGAGTCGGAATCAGAGGCGAGAGCGGAGGGTGGGTCGATGAACGCGCGAGCGGTGAACGCGAGCGAGGAACGTTGGGGACCGTATCCGCTGGTGGTGGCCGGTGCGGCCGCCGCGATGGTCTTCGCGGTGCTGCTGGACATGCCCGAGTGGGGCGGTTTCGCCCTCGGTGCCGTCATGACGCTGGGGGCACTGGCCCGGCTGGCCGGGGGTGGGCGGCTCGCCGTACGCCGCAAGGCCACGGACGCCCTCACCCTCGCCGTTCTCGGAATCGCCCTGATGGCGGGCGGGCTGATCCTCGAATTCCCGGCTCTCATGCCGATGCGATAGGTCGGACGAGCGGGTACGCCGCAGGGCGGTTGACCCGGTCCGATAGCCTCAACGGCCAGTGAGCCTCAAAAAGGACTGTCTGGCCAATTTAGTTCAGAAGGGGAACCACACGCATGCCCAAGATCAAGGTAGAGGGCCCCGTCGTCGAGCTTGACGGCGACGAGATGACCCGGATCATCTGGCAGTTCATCAAGGACCAGCTGATCCTTCCCTACCTCGACGTCGACCTGAAGTACTACGACCTCGGGATCGAGCACCGCGACGCCACCGACGACCAGGTGACGATCGACGCCGCCAACGCGATCAAGCAGTACGGAGTCGGCGTCAAGTGCGCCACGATCACTCCTGACGAGGCTCGGGTCGAGGAGTTCGGCCTCAAGAAGATGTGGAAGTCCCCGAACGGGACCATCCGTAACATCCTCGGCGGAGTCATCTTCCGCGAGCCGATCATCATGTCCAACGTGCCGAGGCTCGTCCCCGGCTGGACCAAGCCGATCATCATCGGCCGTCACGCGTTCGGCGACCAGTACCGCGCCACCGACCTGAAGATCCCCGGCGAGGGCACCCTGACCCTCACCTACACGCCCAAGGACGGCTCGGAGCCGATCGAGCTCGACGTCTACGACTTCCCCGGCCCCGGCATCGCGATGGCGATGTACAACCTGGACGACTCGATCCGCGACTTCGCCCGCGCCTCCATGCGCTACGGCCTGTCGCGCGGCTACCCGGTCTACCTCTCCACGAAGAACACGATCCTGAAGGCCTACGACGGCCGGTTCAAGGACATCTTCGCCGAGGTCTTCGAGACCGAGTTCAAGGCCGACTTCGAAGCCGCGGGCATCACCTACGAGCACCGCCTGATCGACGACATGGTCGCGGCGGCGCTCAAGTGGGAGGGCGGCTACGTCTGGGCGGCCAAGAACTACGACGGCGACGTCCAGTCCGACACCGTCGCCCAGGGCTTCGGCTCCCTCGGCCTGATGACCTCGGTCCTGCTCACCCCCGACGGCCGGACCGTCGAGGCCGAGGCCGCCCACGGCACGGTGACCCGTCACTACCGTGAGCACCAGAAGGGCAACCCCACCTCCACGAACCCGATCGCCTCGATCTTCGCGTGGACCCGGGGCCTCCAGCACCGCGGCAAGCTCGACAACACCCCCGCGGTGATCGACTTCGCGGACAAGCTGGAGCAGGTCTGCGTCGAGACCGTCGAAGGCGGCCAGATGACCAAGGACCTCGCCCTGCTGGTCGGTGGCGACGCCAAGTGGCTGACCACCCAGGACTTCCTGGCGGCGCTGGACGAGAACCTGAAGAAGAAGATGGTCTGACCGGCGTCAGGCCGACCCCCGACCGCGAGGAAAGGGCCGCCCCCACGGCGGCCCTTTCCTGGTCGCAGGGGGTCACCAGGCCGCCCTGTCCCCAGGACGGGGCGGCCTTTTCCGTATTTTCCCACTTGTCGCGGAGCCGCCGTGTCCCGGGGCCTTTCCCGTTGCCGCGGGGGTCACGAGGCTGCCGCGCCCCCGGGGCGGGGTGACCTTTCCCGTGCCTGCCGCTCGTCGTACGGGATCAGGAGGTCACCGCGGCCCCCAGCACGATCGGGGCGTCGGCGGGGAGGCCGGGCAGGGGGCGCGCCCGTCCGGTGACGGCGTCCACCCGGAAGAGGCCGAGGGGTTCGCCGCCGTCCCCGGCGCTCATCCTGACGACCACCTCGCGGGTGTCCAGCCAGCTCACCACCTCGGCGGTGGCGGGCCGCTCCGTCTCGGGGAGCGAGAGCCGCCTGAAGACCCGCCGCGACTCGGCGTCGATGACATGGAGGCGGTGGGGGTCCTCGCCCTTCCCCGCGACGATCGCGGCGGAGTACCTGCCGCTGGGAGAGTCTGCCCAGGTGCCGTACCTCTTGCCGAGCCAGGCGGCGGCCTTCTCGGTCGGAGGCAGCTGCTCCGCGGGCACGGACGTCAGGTCGCCGGTCGTGAAGTCGGTTCGCAGCCGCCGCTCGCCGAGCGTGACCGTGAAGTGGCGGCCGTTGGCGGAGACGCTCACCAGCGTGCCGTTCTCGGTGTCGGCGGAGGCGAGAACCGGCGACAGGTAGCGCTTCACCCCGCTGCCGAGGTCGTGGGCGACATAGCGGCGCTCCGCCGCGCTGAGGTAGGCGATGCGGCGCCCGTCGTGGCTGATGGCGGGAACCAGTCGGCGGTGCTCCCCGCCGCCGCCGCGCGCGAGGCGCTGAGCGGCGTCGGGGACGTTCAGCGTCGACTCGCAGGGATCTGCGCCCTCGCACGCGGGGAGGCCGGGAGTGGAGCTCTCAGAGCCGCCGGAGACCAGTTTCAGGGTCCAGCCCGCGCAGGTCACGTCGCCGGCCCGCGCCGGGGACGTGCCGTCCGCCTGGACGCCCTGGCCGGGACAGCGTCCCGGGATCGCGTAGCGGATCACCGAGGAGGTCCGCGGCGCCTGCCACGGTGCCGGGGTGGCGCTCGGCGCGGGGCTGGAGACCGCCCGTACCGGCTCCTGGGCCTGTGCGGCGTGCGGCCGGTTCCGCTCGCCCAGCGCCGAGTTCCACACCTCCGCGCGCTGGAGCATGACGAAGGCGGCGATCAGGCCGACCGGTACCAGCGCCGCCGCCACGGTGAGGAGGACCCCCCGGTTGCGGCGCCGCCTGAGCGTGCGCATGGACCGGGCGCTGAGGTCGGGGACGGACGCCTCGCCCGCCGCGGTGGACATCCTCTTGACGAGGCGGGCCCTGTCGCCCTTGGTGAGGGTGTCGACCGCCTCGGTGATCTCCGCCTGCACGGTCTCCTCAGGCATCCCGAGGGCGGCGGCCATCTCGGTGTGGCTCCTGCCGTCGTGCAGGCAGGCGACGGCGAGGAGGCGTTGCCGGGGAGGCAGCCGCACCAGAGCCGTCGGCCCGGCGGCGCTCGGCCGTGCCAGGAAGCGGCGGTAGAGCGCGATCTGGGCATGCGTGGTGGGGTTCTCCCACACCGGGGGCGGCCAGGAGAGGGCGACCGTCTGGAAGGAGCGCAGGGCGAGGCGGATGGCCTGCTCGTGGCTGCCGGTGAGAAGAAGGGCGGTGCCGACGAGGGAACGCTGATCGCGCTGGACGAACTCGCGATAACCGATATATCGGCGCATGGAAGTTTTTTGCTCCGGCTTGCCTGAGGGACGTACAACGGTAGCGATCTAAGCGGCTGGAGCGCCAGATTGGGGTGAATGTCGGAGATTGGGGGGTGAATGTGTCTGGCATCTCACCATGACGGGGGCTACGGGCATGGCCACGTTGTGGGAAAACTGAGGTCACGTCGGGATAACAAAGGGAGGGTATGGGTCATGGCGCCGTAAAGTTTGCCACGTCGGAGATTACGAGACCGTGGGGACGATGATGTCGGAGATCGCGCCACTGGAAGCGGGAGAGCCGCGCCAGCTCGGGCCGTTCCGCGTCGTCGGGAAGATCGGTGAGGGCGGGCAGGGCATCGTCTACCTCGGAATCAACGCCGCGGGGGAGCGGGCGGCGATCAAGCTGCTGCACGTGAAGTTCTCCGGCGACGCCACCGCCAGGTCCAGGTTCGCCAGGGAGGCGCGGGCGGCCCAGCGGGTCGCGTCCTTCTGCACGGCGGGAGTCCTGGACGCCGACCTCGAAGGCGACACCCCCTACATCGCGAGCGAGTACATCGAGGGCAGGTCGCTGCGCGAGGTGGTGGAGACCGACGGCCCCCTGCGGGGCGCCGCGCTGCAGCGGCTGGCGATCGGCACCGCCACCGCGCTCACCGCGATCCACCACGCCGCGATCGTGCACCGCGACTTCAAGCCGGACAACGTGCTCATCGCCGCCGACGGCCCGAGGGTCGTCGACTTCGGCATCGCCCGCATCCTCGACTCCACCGGCACGATCACCAGCCGGGCCATCGGCACCCCCGCCTACATGGCGCCCGAGCAGATCTCCGGCTCCGACGTCGGGCCGCACACCGACGTCTTCGCCTGGGGGGCGACCGTCGCGTTCGCCGCGACCGGCGAGACGATCTTCGAAGGGAGGTCGATCGCCGTGGTGCTCAACCGCATCCTCAACCACGAGGTCGACCTCGGCTCGCTGCCGCAGCCGCTGCGCGGTGTGGTCACCTCGGCGCTGGCCAAGTCACCCGCCGACCGGCCCTCGGCGGACCAGATCCTGCTTCGGATGCTCGGCCACCCCGAGACGGTGAACGCCTCGCCCGCGATCCTCACCCAGGGCGCCAAGGTCGCCGCCCCCGACGAGCTCCGCTCCCGGGTCCGGAACCGCGGCGAGTCCCAGGCCGGTGATCAGGGCCGCGACGGGTCCCGGCCCCGCGCCCCGGGCCAGGGTCCCGACGACGACGCGACCAGTCTCATGCGCACCCCGACCCACCGGACGAACGCCCCGGGTGAGCCGGTCCTTCCGTCCACCGGGTTCCGGATGGGAGACCCCGCCCAGGCCCCGCCCTTCCACCCCGGTCAGGAGGGCGCCGGTACGGAGGGGCAGGGAGGCCGGGCCGGACGGCCGGATCAGGGCGAACGCCGTGAGACCCCCGGCCGGGGCGACCTCCCGTCCTCGCGCGGTCCCGCGGAGAACCCGTCCCATCCCGACCGCCACCCTCCGGAGCGCCGTTCGCCGGGCTACCGGGAGTACCCGTCCTCTTCCGGCTACCGGGAGTACCCCTCGTCTCCCGGATACGGCGACAGCGTGGCCTCCCCGGAACAGACGGGGCAGGTGCCGCCGCCCAGCTGGCAGGTGTCCACGACCCTGGTCGGCGGGCCGGCGGCGCCGCGGCGCCCGCGTGGGAGGCGCTGGATCGCCGTCGGGGTGGCCGTGCTGCTGCTCGCGGGGGCGGCGCTCGCCGCGGTCCGCTGGTGGCCGGGCACCGTCTCCCAGGGCGGGCCGGAGCCGGCCGAGACCGGCCGCCCCTCGTACACCTCGGTGGTCGACAAGGCCGCCAAGACGGGCAGGCTCACCATCGGCGTGCGCGACTTCCTGCCCGGCATCGCGCTGAACAACGGCGGGAAGTGGGGCGGCTTCGAGATCGACCTGGCCCTTGAGATCGCCAAGGCGCTGGGGGTGCCGGAGAGCGGCGTCACCTTCAGGTCCACCGCCCGCGCGGAGCGGCCGAAGCTGCTGGCGGACGGTGACATCGACCTGGTCCTGGCGACCTACTCGATCAACGACACCGACGACGTCACCTTCGCGGGGCCCTACTACCTCGCCCATGTCGACGCCCTCGTCAAGGACGGCTCGCCGATCGTGACCGTGAAGGGCCTGGAGGGCAGCCGGATGTGCCAGCCGGCCGCCAGCGTCTCCGTGGCGGTGATCCAGGACGTGGTCGAGCGGCTCACCCTGGTCCCCGCCCAGACCTACTCCGAGTGCGTCGACAAGCTGCGGGCCGGTGAGATCGACGCGATTCCCGGCGACGACCTGCTGCTGGCCGGTTTCGGCAACCGGGAGACCATCCGCTACAAGCTGCTCGGCCTCAAGCTCACCGACGAGCGTTACGCGGTGGCCCTCAAGAAGGGCGACAGGCGCACCTGCGAGGCCGTCAGGGGGGCGATCGCCGCCCTCTACAAGGACGGCACGGTCCGCAGGCTGCTCGACAAGCACTTCTCCAGGGTCGAGTTCCCCGGACGGGAGAACGCCCGCCCCGCCATGGCCACCTGCGCCTAGGGGGTCGGCGGGGAGACTCGAAGGCCATCCGCCGGCGCCGCCGTGCCCGCCGGGGCGCCCGCCGCGCCGATCCCGCCGCGCGGAAGCCGGATGGGGCACTCGCCGGATGGTCGTCCAGCGCGGACGGGTAACATCCGAGCGTCACAATTCATCCTTCGAGTGGGGGAAGGTCATGGCCCAGACTCCCGTAAAGGTCACCGTCACCGGCGCCGCCGGTCAGATCGGCTACGCGCTGCTTTTCCGCATCGCCTCGGGCCAGCTGCTGGGCGCCGACGTCCCGGTCAAGCTGAGCCTCCTGGAGATCCCGCAGGCGGTCAAGGCCGCCGAGGGCACCGCGATGGAGCTCGACGACTGCGCGTTCCCGCTGCTGAGCGGCATCGAGGTCACCGATGACGCGAACGCGGCGTTCGACGGCACCAGCGTCGCCCTCCTGGTCGGCGCCCGCCCCCGGACCAAGGGCATGGAGCGCGGAGACCTCCTCCAGGCCAACGGCGGCATCTTCGGCCCGCAGGGCAAGGCGATCAACGACAACGCGGCGGACGACATCCGCGTGCTGGTGGTCGGCAACCCGGCCAACACCAACGCGCTCATCGCCCAGCAGCACGCCCCGGACGTCCCGGCCGAGCGCTTCACCGCGATGACCCGCCTCGACCACAACCGCGCGCTCTCCCAGCTCGCCGCCAAGCTCCAGGTCCCGGTCGGCGAGATCAAGAAGATGACCATCTGGGGCAACCACTCCGCCACCCAGTACCCCGACCTCTTCCACGCCGAGGTCGGTGGCAAGATCGCCGCCGAGCTGGTCGACGAGGCCTGGCTGCGCGACACCTTCATCCCCACCGTGGCCAAGCGCGGTGCCGCGATCATCGAGGCCCGTGGCGCGTCCTCGGCCGCCTCCGCCGCCAACGCGGCGATCGACCACGTCTTCGACTGGGTCAACGGCGCCGAGTGGACCTCGGCCGCGATCCCCTCCGACGGCTCGTACGGCGTGCCCGAGGGGCTCATCTCCTCCTTCCCGGTCGTCTCGCGCGACGGCAAGTGGGAGATCGTCCAGGGCCTGGAGATCGACGCCTTCTCCCGCGAGCGGATCGACGCCACGGTGCGCGAGCTTGAGGAGGAGCGCTCCGCGGTGCGTGAGCTCGGTCTCATCTGAGCCGACGTTCGAACGGGGCCCCGGCGTGCCGGGGCCCTTTCGCGTCCCAGGTCACCGGAGCGCGCCAGGCTTCCCGGCCGCGCGGACGGCGAACGGAAAAGGCGGCGTGTCGATCGTCGCGGAGCGGTGTGTCCCGGCGTTCAATGATCACCTATGGTCGGGGGATCGCTGTTCAGGGAGCACGTCGCGGTACGGGTCGTCGCAGGGGTGATCTGTCTCGTGCTCGCGACGGTACCCCGGGCGGCGTCGGCCTCGCCCGACGACGAGGGATGGGGCGGCGCCGACCTGTCGGTGCGGCTGACCGTCTCCCCGAAGCGCGCGCAACCGGGACAGCCGCTGACCTACCGCGCCGAGGTGCGCAACGCCGGTCCCGGAGACGCGGTGCTGCCGCTGCTCACAGTCCGGCTGCCCGACGGGGTGGAGGTGATCGGGGTCAACGTCGCCGAGTGCCTCCCCGGTGCCACCACCGGTGAGGTGGTCTGCGCCGCGACGAAGGACGTCCCCGCCGGACAGACCGGTGGGGTGACGATCAACGGGGTGGTCAGGCCCGGCGCGCGGGGCCCGCTGACGGCGAGCGCGTCGCTCTCCTCCGAGGTCGTGGACGACGACGAGACGAACAACCACTCCCGGACGCTGACCGAGGTGGACGACGGTACGGACCTCGCGGTCAGGCTCTCGCGCGGGGCGCGCGCGGGCCGTCTGGTCACTGTGTCCGCGGTGGTGCGCAACCGCGGGCCTCGGCGGGTCCACGACGCCGGGGTCTTCTTCGACACCGGCGGCGCGCGCCTCATGTCGGCGAGGGGCGCGCGGTGCGACCCCCATCCCGCCTACGTCGGCTGCAGGCTGCGTACGGTCGGCGCGGGCAGGAGGGTGAGTCTCGTGCTCGCCTTCGTGGCCCGCGGGCACGCGCCGCGGGCCGAGGCGACCGTCTACTCCCTGCGGCTGGGTGACCGTCGTCCGGCCAACAACACGGCCCGCTTCAGTCTGAGGTAGGCGTGGCCCTCCGACGTGGCGGGAGGCGGTCAGCCGTTCAGGGCGGCCCAGGCGTCGGCGACGACGTCACGGAGCGACGGGTGCTCCGGCTTCCAGCCGAGTTCGCGCCGGACCTTCTCGGAGGAGGCCACCAGCACGGCCGGGTCACCGGCACGGCGCTCGCGCACGACCGCGGGGATCTCGTGGCCGGTCACCTCGCGGCAGACCGACAGCACCTCGGAGACCGAGAAGCCGGTCCCGCTACCCAGGTTGTAGATCTTGTGCTCGCCCGGCGAGCAGGCGTCCAGCGCCAGCAGGTGGGCCCTGGCGAGGTCGGCCAGGTGGATGTAGTCGCGCACGCATGTGCCGTCGGGAGTCGGGTAGTCCGTGCCGAACAGGCTGACGGACTCGCGTCCGCCGAGCGGGACGGCGAGGATGTTAGGGATCAGGTGGGTTTCCGTGGTGTGACGCTCGCGGTAGACGTTGCCGTCCCCGGCGGTGTAGGCGCCGCCCACGTTGAAGTAGCGCAGGCTCACCGCGGCCAGGCCGTACAGTCCGGCGAACGCGCTCAGGGCGGTGTCGACCGCGAGTTTGGACGCGCCGTAGGGGTTGGTGGGCCGGGTCGGGTCGGTCTCCAGGATCGGGGAGCGCTCCGGCTCGCCGTACGTCGCGGCGGTGGAGGAGAAGACGATCCTGCCCACCCCGGCGCCCCGCATGGCGTCGAGCAGGGCCAGGGTGCCGCCGAGGTTGTGCGCCCAGTACAGGCCGGGCCGCTCCACGGACTCGCCGACCAGGGACTTCGCCGCGAAGTGCAGCACGCCGTCGATGCCGTCGAGCACCCCGGCGGCCTCGGTGATCGACCCCTCGACGAAGCGGGCGCCCGGTGGCACCGCGTCGGCGTGCCCGGTGGAGAGGTCGTCCAGCACGGTGACCTCGTGGCCCGCCTCGACGAGTTGTGCCGCCACGGCGCTGCCTATGTATCCGGCGCCTCCGGTGACGAGCAGCTTCACGGAGCCTCCTGTTTGATGTTGTTTGTACTTGTTTATTTTTGTAACTCTACGCCAGCATATGCTGGCACATCAAATATCGGCTACCGCCGGAACGGGCGACCGCCATGACGGAGACGATCTCGTGAACAGCGTCCTGGCGAACATCGCCCTGGTCATGCTCTTCGTACTGATCGGAGGCTTCTTCGCCGCGGCCGAGATGGCCATGGTCTCCCTCAGGGAGAGCCAGGTCAGGCGGCTCGGCACCCGGGGGCGCAGGGGGGCCAGGGCCGCCAGGCTCGCCCGGGACCCCAACCGCTTCCTGTCCGCGGTGCAGATCGGCGTCACCGTGGCGACCATGCTCTCGGCCGCCCTGGGGGCCGACACCCTGGCCAGGGACCTCATCCCGGTGGTGACGGGCTGGGGGGTGCCGGAGGCCGTGGCGAACCCGCTCGCCCTGGTACTGGTGACGCTGGTGATCTCGTACACCTCGCTGGTCCTCGGCGAGCTCGCGCCGAAAAGGATCGCCAGGCAGCGCGCCGAGGGGATCTCGCTGCTGGTCGCGCCGTTCCTCGACAGGATGGCCGCGCTCTCGCGGCCGATCATCTGGGCGCTGTCCAAGTCCACCGACGGCGTGGTGAGGCTGCTCGGCGGCGACCCGGGCACCGACCGCGAGGAGATCTCCACGGAGGAACTGCGCGAGATGGTGGTGGGCCACCAGGAGCTCACCGACGACGAGCGCCACCTGATCGGCGAGGTCTTCGCGGCGGGCAAGCGGCAGCTCCGCGAGGTGATGCTGCCACGCACCGAGGTGGAGTTCATGGCCGCCGACACGCGGCTGGCCGAGGCGGCGATCCTGGCCGCGGCCATGCCGCACTCCCGCTTCCCCGTCTACCGCGACTCCTACGATGACATCGTGGGCTTCGTCCACATCCGTGACCTGCTCGACCCGGTGCTGACCGGCTCCATCGAGCCGATCAGCGAGCTGGTGCCGATCCGCCCGGTCAAGCTGGTCCCCACCAGCAAGCGGGTGATGGCCACGCTGTCGGAGATGCGCAGGGAGGGACACCACCTGGCGATCGTGGTCGACGAGTACGGCGGCACCGCGGGCATCGTCACCCTGGAGGACCTGGTCGAGGAGCTGATCGGCGACATCCGCGACGAGCACGACGTGGCGGACGAGCACGTCGCGCTGCCCGCGGGGGAGGTCGAGCTCGACGGGCTGGCCAATCTCGACGAGGTGGCGGCCGAGAGCGGGATCCGCCTGGCCGACGGCCCGTACGAGACCCTCGGCGGGTTCGTCATGTCGAGACTAGGCCACCTGCCCGCGCTCGGGGAGCGGGTGGAGATCCCCGGATTCGAGTTGAAGGTCACCGACATGGACGGCCGCAGGGTCGCCAGGGTCAGGATCAAGCGGAGCACTTCGCGGACCGAGGCACCGACCACTCCCGACAGCTGACAGAATTGGTGGCTATGGCCAGCCCTCGCGTCCTGTCGGGAATCCAGCCCACCGCCGACTCCTTCCACCTGGGAAACTACCTCGGCGCGGTGCGGCAGTACGTCGCGATGCAGGAGGGCTACGACGCCTTCTACTGCGTCGTCGACCTGCACGCGATCACGGTGGACTACCGGCCGGAAGAGCTGCGCAGGCGCTCCAGGATCGCCGCCGCCCAGCTCTTCGCCGCCGGTCTCGACCCTGAGCGGTCCACGGTCTTCGTGCAGAGCCACGTGCGCGAGCACACCGAGCTGGCCTGGGTGCTGATCTGCCTCACCGGCATGGGCGAGGCGGGGCGGATGACCCAGTTCAAGGACAAGTCGGCCAAGCACGGCGAGAGCTCGGCCAGCGTGGGCCTGTTCACCTACCCGGTCCTGCAGGCCGCCGACATCCTGCTCTACCAGGCCAACAAGGTTCCGGTCGGCGCCGACCAGAAGCAGCACCTGGAGCTCACCCGCGACCTCGCGCAGCGCTTCAACCACCGCTTCGGCGAGACCTTCACGGTGCCCGAGCCGCACATCGTCAAGGGGGTCGAGAAGATCACCGACCTCCAGGAGCCGACGGCGAAGATGTCGAAGTCCTCCTCCTCGCCCGCCGGCATCCTCGACCTGCTGGAGCAGCCGGGGCCGCTCCGCAAGAAGGTCATGCGCGCGGTCACCGACACCGGTTCCGAGGTCCTCGCCGACGACGACAACAAGCCGGGCATCACCAACCTGCTGCGTATCCAGTCCGCGCTGAGCGGGACTCCCATCGGTGAGCTGGAGGCCCGCTACGTCGGGCAGGGGTACGGCACCTTCAAGAAGGATGTCGCCGAGCTCGTGGTCGACACCTTCACCCCGATCCGCGAGCGGACCGAGAAGCTGCTCGCCGACGAGACCGAGCTCGACAGGATGCTCGCCGTCGGGGCCGCGCGGGCCCGCGCGGTGGCCGCCGAGACCATGGCCAAGGTCCGCGACCGGGTGGGCTTCCTGCCCACCCCGTGACCCTCCGGGTACGCACGGCTGCTTTTTCACCGCCGTCCACGATCGGGGCGGCGGTGACTGGGTAGAGGGCGCACGTGGCGAGTGTGATGGAACGTGTGCAAGCGGGTCGTGAACGGTTCAGAGCGGTGCTGGGCGCGGCCCGGATCAGGTGGCCCTGGTTCGACCATCTGGTCAGGACCTTCCAGCGATACCAGATCCAGTCCGGAGACCGGCTCGCCGGAGCGGTCAGCTACTTCGCCTTCCTGTCGTTCTTCCCCATCATCGCGCTGGCCTTCGCGGTGTTCGGCTACTTCCTGTCCATCAGGCCCGACGCCACCGCGACCCTGCGGGAGGCGATCAACCAGTACCTGCCGGGTCTCGCCGACAAGCTGCCGATCCAGGAGATCGCCGGCTCGCGGGCGAGCGCGGGTGTCATCGGCCTGATCGGGTTGCTCTACGCCGGGCTCGGCGCGATCGACGCCCTGCGTGGCGCGCTGCGCGAGATCTCCATGACGACCGAGCCGCCGCTCAACTTCTTCCTGGCCAAGCTCAGGGACACGGCGGCGCTCGTCCTCGTCGGCACCACCATGGTCCTCTCGGTGCTGATCGGCGGCTTCGCCACCCAGGCCAGCGGGACCGTGGCCGAATGGGTGGGCCTGTCGGAGTCGGTGATCGGCACGGTCACGATCCGGCTGGTGGGCGTGGCGGTCAGCGTGCTCGCCGACGTGGTCGTCTTCCTGATCATCCTGCGCTGGCTGGGGCGTTCCAGGCAGCCGTTCCGGGTGCTGCTGCGCGGCGCGCTGTTCGGCGCGGTCGGCTTCGCCCTGCTCAAGCAGCTCGCGGCGCTGCTCCTGGGGCACACCCTGAACAATCCCGTCTACGGGGCGTTCGCCGTGGTGGTCGGCCTGCTGGTGTGGATCAACCTCTCGGCCCGGGTCATCATGTACGCCGCCGCCTGGACCGCGACGGCCTCCCTCGGCCCCCCGCCCTATCCCACTCCGGTTCCCGCCAACGCCATCCCCACCTGACGGCCGGCCACCGTCCGGGTGCCGCCCTTGATTCGCTCTACCTAATATCATGCTTTCCGATATATGCTGCGAGGCATGACTCCAAGGGCGATGACGGAGCCGGCCTTCCTCATCCTCACCGCGCTGGTCGATGCGCCGTGTCACGGCTACGGCATCGTGCGGGAGGTCGAGCAACTGTCCGGCGGGCGGGTCCGGCTCAAGGTCGGCACGCTGTACGGGGTGCTCGACCGGCTGGCGGGCGACGGGCTGGTGGCTCTCGACCGCGAGGAGGTCCAGCAGGGGCGGCTACGCCGTTACTACCGGCTCACCGACGCGGGGTCGCGGACGCTGGAGGCCGAGGCCGTCCGGCTCGCGGACAACGCCAGGACCGCGGTCGACCGCCTCCGTGCCAGGCGTGGACGTCCGTCCACGGCGGGCGGGCCGGCGTAAGACCGAGTGTGTTCCGGGTGCGCCTGATGAACTCGTGAGGACCGGCGAGAGGACGATTCCACCTATGAACGAGCAGAGCGATGCCCAGGCCGCCTCCGGGGCGGATCGACGGCCTGGCGATGACCCGCGCCGGGGCGATGCGCCGATGAGCCTGCTGGAGGAGCGCTACCGCTACTGGCTGCGCCTGCTGCCCGCCTCCTACCGCGCCGAGCGCGAGGAGGAGATGGTCGCCGTCTTCCTGGAGGGGTCGCCGGACGCCTCCGACGCGGACGGGCCCCGGCCCCGCTGGTCGGAGATCGCCAGCGTGGCCGCGCTGGCGGTCCGGGTCCGTCTCGGCGGTGCGGGCGCGGCGCCGAGATCCCTCTCGTGGGGCGAGACGGTCCGCCTGGTGGCTCTGCTGGGGCTGCTCTTCCAGGCCTTCCTCGCGGTCCTGGACGTCGTGGCCGCCTTGAACACGTACGGGGTGATCGGTACCGTCCACCCCTCGCTCGCCCAGGCGGCAGGACCCCTCGGGTCGTTCGAGCGGCTCGCGAACATTCTGAGAAGCCTGGCCGGAGCCGTCTGGATCGCGCCCTTCGCCGCACTCGTCCTCGGCCATGTGCGCACGGCCAAGGCGCTGGCACTCCTCGCCTTCGTGCCGGAACTCCACGTCTTGACGAGTTCGGTGGGGGGCACGTTCGAGGCACTGGCCGGGCTGCTGAGCCCGGTGGTCGTGCTGTCGGCTCTGTGGACCGGCTTTCACCGTGACGCCCGGCCGGCCCGCCGCCCCCTGTGGCTGCTCGTCCCTCCCCTCGCCGCCGGTATCGCGGTCAGTGCGCTGTTCCGGCTGGTGGCGTCCCCGGACCTGCCCGCCTGGTGGTGGCCGTGGCTCGACCTCCTCGGTCTGGCGAGCACGCTGATCCTGGGTGCGGGCGTCGGCTACGTGTGCGTGCACATCCGTTCTCCCGCCCGGCGCACGCCCTCGTGGCCACTGGCCCTGGCGATCCTGGCGGTGCCGGTGCTCTGCGCCCGCCTCGCCAGGCTTGAGCACGGCTTCGACGCCGCCGACGAGGTGAGCCGGACCATCATGCTCGGTACGCTCGGCCAGACGGCGGCGCTCCTGCTCGTCGCCCTGGTGCTCGCCGCCCTGGGATTCAGGGCACTGCCCGCCGCCGGAGGCCCGTCGCCAGAGCCTCCCCGGACGGCGTACCCGTGATCCTGGTCGTGTGCCGCGGAACGCGCCTCAGCGGAAGCGCCTGCGCAAGCCGTACACCAGCCAGACCAGGCCGCCGAGCAGGCCCGCGCCGAGGACGTAGTAGCCGATCGGGACGCCCTCGTCGGCGGGTCTGGCGGCCGCGGCGGGGTTCCGTCCGGAGCCCGGTGTGGGGACTGCGGGAGGCGCCGAGGCGGTCGGTGGAGCGGGCAGCGGGGTGGGCTCGGGGATCGGGTCGACCAGCTGTCCGACCGGGGTGGCCCTGCCGCGGTTGGCGAAGCCCCAGTCGAGCAGGTCGGCGACCTCCTCCCAGAAGTAGCCGTCGTGGCGCATGATCGACACGATGATCGTGTGACCGTTGCGCTTGGCCGCGCCGACGAAGCTGCCCAGGGCCTTGGAGGTCCAGCCGTTCTTGACGCCGATCATGCCCTTGTAGCGCCAGAGCAGCTTGTTGTGGTTGCCGATCTCGTAGTAGCCCTTGGGTGCTGGGAACTTGTCAGTCTTTGTGCTGATATATCGCCGAAAATCGGCGTTGGCCAGGCCGGCGCGGGCGATCAGTGCCAGGTCGTACGCCGAACTGCTCTGGCCGGGCTTGTCCAGCCCGCTGGGGGTCTTGGCCACCGTGTCGAAAGCCTGCAGACGCTTGGCCTCGGCGTTCATGTCCGCCAGGGTCGCGGCCAGGCCGCCGTTGGCCTCGGCCAGCGCCATCGCGCAGTCGTTGCCCGAGACCAGCATCAGCGCCTTGAACAGGTCGTCGACGGTGTAGAGGGGCTTGGTGACCAGGCCGACCGCGCTGCCCTCCTCGTTCACGGCGCGGGCACTCGGCCTGATCTTCCGCTTCTTGTCCAGCTTCGGGATCAGGGTGAGCGCGGTCAGCGCCTTCAGCGTGCTCGCCGGCAGGTAGCGCCCGTGGGCGTCCTTGGCCGCCAGCACCGCGCCGGTCTCGGCGTCGGCGATCACGTACGCCTTCGCGGCGGTCTTCGGCGGGGCCTTCACGCCCGGAGGGACGATGAGGCCCCGCTCGCCGAGCCGGGAGCCGCCGACCGGCTCCCTCTCGCCCCGCGCGTGCGGGCCCAGCGAACCGGTGCCCGACGGCCACCCCCCGAGGTCGTTAAGGAGATCCGCGCCACGCGGACCGGCCGGTGAACCGGTCGCGGACACGCCCGCGGTCCTGGCCTGAGCGGGTGCGCCGAGAAAGGTGGTCGCCGCGAGCAGCACCCCGACGGGCGCGAGATGTTTGATCCCCATGATGATCTCAGGGTAGCTTCGTGCCGGTTCGCATAGAGTTAGAGGTGCCCTGACCAGGTACGGGCCACTCGGCGGGATACTGACATCATGCAAATATCACGAAAGATCGCCGCTTTTCTGATCGGCCTTGCCGCTTTCATGATCTTCGAATGGATCAACCTTGGCTTCAACCTCGCGGACGGCCACCCGACGGCCTTCTACGTGGTCCACGGAATCCTGATCGCCGTCAACATCGTGCTCGCGATCGTGCTCGGCGTGATCGGCCTACGCGGTTGGTCGCAGCGTGAGCAGGGTTCTTCGGTGTAGCTCCGCGGCCTCCTCGGCGGAGTCGCCGATGCTGGTGAAGCCCAGCTTGCCGAACTCCGTGACCGCGCCCAGCAGGTGCAGCACGTTCCCGGTGCGGCTCTCGCGGTCGAAGCCGAGACCCGCGTCGTGGACCAGCTTGACGACCTCTCCGGGGGTGCGGCCCTTCAGCGCGGGGGAGGCGCAGTTGTCGGTCGCCACGTAGTACTTCGGCCGCCCGTCGCGCATCAGCGTGCCGGTGCCGGGGTCGTACGACGCGCCGGTGGTCAGGATCGCGGCGCCGAGCGGGTGGGTGGTGCCGCCGATGCGCAGGTTGATCTCACACAGCAGCGTCCGGTAGCCGCCGTCGGTCTTGACGGCGAAGAAGTCGACGCCGAACAGTCCCACCACGCCGCGCTCCGCCAGGACCCCGGCGATCCGCTCGGTGTACGCGCCCAGCTCGGCGCGGTACTCCCGCCGGGCGGGGAAGCTGCAGCCCTGGTAGACATCCCCGTTGGGGCCGCCGAGGACCTGCTCGTGGGTGGCGACCACGTCGTAGCCGCCGCCGGGGGTGATCCTGGCCAGCGCGCTGGGGGAGCACAGCGGCCGGTCCTCGATGAACTCCTCGATCACCGCCCCCCGCTCGGCGATCTTCTCGGCGAACGTCGTCCAGTTCTCGTCGGAGGCGGAGAAGCTCGTGGGGCAGGAGACGAGCGGCCGGTCGTCCTTGGTCACGATGGCGTTGCCGAGTCCCGAGTAGCTGTTGTTGAGCTTGACCATCAGCTTGGTCGTGGGGCTCATCGCACGGGCGGCGTGCTCCACCTCGGTCAGCGAGCGCAGGTCGCCGAAGCCCCTGACCGTCGGCACCCCGGCCTCGTCGCCGATCGCGCGTCCACCGCTCTTGGACCCCAGGTGGGCCAGGGAGGTGGCCGGGCCGTACACCGGCAGGGAGAACAGCTCGGCGAGGCGCTCCTCGTACTCGCTCACCACGAACGGCACCATCCAGGCGCCGCCGTCCTCGCGGGTCTTCCGGCGGTTCCCGAGCGCGGCGCGGACCCGCTCGATCACGTCCGGGCGGCGCAGCAGCGCCTCGCTGAGCGGGTGCGTGTCGGGATCATCCAAACTGATCATTTGCAGGCGGGTGCGGGCCTCGTCCGGATCGTCGAGGAAGCTCAGGTAGTAGTCCACGACCGCGTCGTTCACCGGCATCGAGGTGAGGTAGACGACCTCGACCTTCAGCTCTCTCAGGGTGAGGAGCAGGAAGAGCAGTCGTTCCTCGTAGCAGAGGGCTCCGGTGATCCTGCGCAGTTCATCCTGGGGAAGCGACAACGAGGGGAGGACCACCAGCATGCCCTCGTCCGGTTCAAATATGCTCAAACGCGACTGCCTCTCCCCGAATGGGATGTTAGCGATCATGTGAGGAGTGAAACATGCATTCATCCCATTTGCATCACTCCGCCGGGTTCGATGACCGGCACCGGAGGTCAGGTAAATTGCCAGGTCGGCGATGTTTGGAAGTGGCTCCGGGCTGTCATCCCCCGGCCGGGCCGTCACCCCACATGACTACCGTCCCGTAGTCAATACGAGTCATCCCGTCTGGTTCTCTCGGGGGAGAAGGTGTACGAGTGAGGTATGGGGTGGCAAAACATTTGGCGTGGATGTCGGCGAGTTGCTCGCGGGGCGAGATAAAGTCGTTGTCATCGCCAATGCGACGGCTGCCCCGGACCACAGGCTCGCAGCTCCCGCGTCGGCGTCGACCAGCCTGTGCTGACACGGCCCGTGAGACCCACTCCGGCCCGTCGGTGTGGCGATCACTTTTTTCGAGACTGCCTCATGGTTTTCGAGATCCTGGGCAGTGGCACGGTGCGTCGAGGATGAAGGACCGCCGGCGCGGAATAGGACGGTGAACAATGCGGGGGCGTAATTTGCGGGGAGAACTCGACACGTTCCTCGCCGGTCGCGAGCAGGAATTGATCAACTTCCGTCGAGACCTGCACATGCATCCCGAGCTCGCGTTCGCCGAATACCGCACGACGCAGCGCGTCGCCGAGCGCCTGACCGCCGCGGGGCTGGTCCCCTCGGTGCTGCCGCGCGGCACCGGCCTGCTCTGTGACGTCGGCAGCGGTGACGGCCCCACCGTGGCGTTGCGGGCCGACATCGACGCGCTGCCGGTGCCGGACGAGAAGGACGTCCCCTACAGCTCGACGGTCCCCGGCGTGTGCCACGCCTGCGGCCACGACGTGCACACCGCGGTCCTGCTCGGCACCTCGCTCTTCCTCGCCCAGCAGGCCGAGGCCGGCCTGCTGCCCGGCAGGGTCAGGTTGATCTTCCAGCCCGCCGAGGAGCTTCCCGGCGGTGCGCTCGAGGTCATGGCCTCCGGCGGCATCAGCGGTGTCGACCGCATCTTCGGCCTGCACTGTGACCCCCGGCTGGACGTCGGCAGGGTCGGTCTCAAAGCCGGTCCCATCACCTCGGCCTGTGACAAGGTGACGATCCGGGTGAGCGGTCCCGGCGGGCACACCGCCAGGCCGCACCTCACCGCCGACCTCGTCTTCGCGCTCGCCAAGATCCTCACCGAGCTGCCCGCCGCGCTCTCCCGCCGGATCGACCCCCGCTCCTCGCTCAGCCTGGTCTGGGGCCGGGTGGAGGCGGGCTCGGTGGCCAACGCCATCCCGGACGACGGTGTCGCCGAGGGCACGGTGCGCTGCCTGGACGAGGCGGCCTGGCACGCGGCCCCCGACATGATCAAGTCGCTGCTGGAGTCGGTCGCGGGCGCGTACGGCGTCGAGGCCGAGATGGAGTACACGCGCGGCGTGCCGCCGGTGGTCAACGACAAGATCAGCGTGCAGATGCTGGCCGAGGCCGCGGAGGGCGTGCTCGGTGAGGGCTCCTCCGGGCCGACGGAGCAGAGCCTGGGGGGTGAGGACTTCGGCTGGTACTTGGAGTCCATCCCCGGCGCGTTCGCCAGGCTCGGCACCCGCGAGCCGGGAACGGCGCACCTGGCGGACATCCACCAGGGCACCTTCGACGTGGACGAGAGTGCCATCGGCATCGGGGTGCGGTTCCTCGCGGCGACCGCGCTGACCGCACTCTGGGAGGGGCAGCGCCCCGTCGCGGGCGAGGCCCTGATGGCGCTGAGGGCCGACAACTGACGCGTCCCCGGGGTGCAGTTGCCCGAAAAATCCTGACATACCCCGAGGAAACGGCCGACGATCTGGAGAGAAAGAGCGTCGGTCCAAGGGGCGACACGTGGCGGGCGGCCTTCAAGGCTACCCGTAAGTAGCTCCACCGGGTCCGGTGTGTCACAAGGTGGCCTGAGCTGCATAACGGACCTGTTTCGGACTCGTGTACCGGTTTGGTCAACCCTGGCGGACCAACTATCTTCCGTGCAGGGTTGCCGTGCGTCTCTTCGCGCGTGCACTGAAACGCGAAGGGAGTCCATCTTGCTTCAGAACCGATTCGGCAAGCTGGCCGCGACCGCACTGGCGGGCAGCATGCTCATGGGAGCTGCCGCATGTGGTGGAAGCGAGGAAGCGACCACGTCGGCTCAGCCGAGCGAGGCCGCCAGCAGCGCGGCGCCGGCCGCGACGGGACCCAAGGTCGGTCTCGCGTACGACATCGGCGGGCGTGGCGACCAGTCGTTCAACGACTCCGCGGCGGCCGGCCTCGACAAGGCCAAGGCCGAACTGGGGCTGACCGATACCAACGAGCTGGAGGCCGGTGCCGGCGAGACCGAGGCGGCCAAGGAGGAGCGGCTCCGCCTGCTCGCGGACGGCGGCTTCAACCCGATCATCGCCGTGGGCTTCGCCTACTCCGGCCCGGTGAAGAAGGTCGCGTCCGAATTCCCCGACGTCAAGTTCGCGATCGTCGACGACGGCGCGGCGCTCGCCCCCAACATCTCCAACCTGCTCTTCGCCGAGAACGAGGGCTCCTTCCTGGTCGGCGCCGCCGCGGCGCTGAAGAGCAAGAAGAACCACGTGGGCTTCGTCGGCGGCGTCCAGGTGCCGCTGATCAACAAGTTCGAGGCCGGGTTCGCCGCGGGCGCCAAGGCGGTCAAGTCGGACGTGAAGGTCGAGGTCAAGTACCTCACCCAGCCGCCGGACTTCAGCGGCTTCAACGACCCGGCCAAGGGCAAGACCGCGGCCGAGGGCATGTTCGACGCGGGCGCCGACGTGGTCTACCACGCCGCGGGTGGCTCCGGTGGCGGCGTGTTCGAGGCGGCCAAGGCCGCCAAGGGCCTGGCCATCGGCGTCGACTCCGACCAGGCGAAGACCGCCGCCCCCGAGCTGCAGAGCGTCATCATGACGTCCATGCTCAAGAAGGTCGACGTCGCCGTCTTCGACTTCCTGAAGAGCTTCACCACCAACTCCGTGAAGTCGGGCGTCACGACGTACGACCTCAAGGCCAATGGCGTCGACTACTCCACCACCGGTGGCCAGGTCGACGACATCAAGGCCAAGCTCGACGAGTACAAGCAGAAGATCATCTCCGGCGAGATCACCGTGCCGGACAAGGCCTCCTGACCTGGTATCAATGAGGGGCCCGGCGGACATTTCCCCCGGGCTCCTCGTCCTACGCTCATCATCACGTTCCGTATCGGGCATCCGTACGGAGGAGGCCGTCATCAGCACCCCGGCACCGGCCGTCGAACTCGAGGGGATCACGAAACGATTCCCCGGCGTCGTCGCCAACCGCGACATCTCTCTCTCCGTGCGGCAGGGACACGTGCACGCCGTCGTCGGAGAGAACGGCGCGGGCAAGTCCACCCTCATGAAGATCCTTTACGGCATGCAGCGCCCGGACGAGGGCCAGATCCGCGTCAACGGCAAGGACGTGAGCTTCCGCTCGCCCGGCGAGGCGATCGCGGTGGGGATCGGCATGGTCCACCAGCACTTCATGCTGGCCGACAACCTGACCGTGCTGGAGAACGTGGTCCTCGGCAGCGAGCCCCGCAGGGGCGGGGTCGCCATCGACTTCGGCGCCGCGAGAAAGCGGATCAAGGAGATCTCCGACTCGTACGGCCTCGGCATCGAACCCGACGTCACCGTCGAGGACCTGGGCGTAGGCGCGCGCCAGCGGGTGGAGATCCTGAAGGTCCTCTACCGCGGCGCGCGGATCCTCATCCTGGACGAGCCGACCGCCGTACTGGTGCCGCAGGAGGTCGAGGAGCTCTTCGCCAACCTGCGCGAGCTGGTCCGCGAGGGCCTCACCATCATCTTCATCTCCCACAAGCTGGACGAGGTGCTCTCGGTCGCCGACGCCATCACGGTCATCCGGCGTGGCACGACCGTGGCCAGCGTGGATCCCAAGGACGTGACCGCCAGGCAACTGGCCGAGCTCATGGTCGGCAGCGAGCTGCCCAGCCCGGAGACCCGCGAGTCCACCGTCACCGACGTGGTGGCGCTGTCGGTGCGCGGCCTGACCGTCCGCTCGGGGGACGACCGCCGTGTTGTGGACGACGTCGGCTTCGAGATCCGCAAGGGCGAGGTGCTCGGCATCGCCGGGGTCGAGGGCAACGGCCAGGCCGAGCTGGTCGAGGCCATCATGGGCATGCGCGCGGCCGGGGGCGAGATCCGCCTCGGTGAGCACGACATCTCCACCTGGACGACGCTGCGCCGCCGCGAGGCGGGCATCGGCTACATCCCTGAGGACCGCCACCGGCACGGCCTACTGCTGGAGGCCCCGCTCTGGGAGAATCGCATCCTCGGCCACCAGACCCGGCGGCCCAACGTGAAGGGCCCCTGGATCGACCGCGCGGGAGCGCGCGAGGACACCCGGCGCATCGTCGAGGAGTACGACGTCCGGACCCCGGGCATCGACGTGGACGCCTCGGCCCTGTCCGGCGGCAACCAGCAGAAACTGATCGTCGGCCGGGAGATGAGCGGGGAGCCCGTCTTCCTGATCGCGTCCCACCCGACGCGCGGCGTCGACGTGGGCGCGCAGGCCGCGATCTGGGACCACCTGCGCGCGGCGCGTGCCGCGGGCCTGGCGGTCCTGCTGATCTCGGCCGACCTCGACGAGCTCATCGGCCTATCGGACACCCTCAAGGTGATCCTGCGCGGCCGGATCGTCGCCGAGGTCGACCCCAAGGACGTGACACCCGAGCAGCTCGGTTCGGCCATGACGGGTGCTGGAGAGGCGGCATGAACATCCACATAGCGCACACGTCCCCTGGGACGCGCGGATGAGCCAGGAAAAATCCACCTTCGCCGACCGGCTGCTCGGACGGGTCTCGCCGACGGGGCTGCTCTCGCTCGCCGCCCCGCTCGTGGCCATCGTGTTCGCCGCGCTGATCACCATGGTCATCCTGGCGATCACCGGTGCCCCGCCGCTCGACACGCTGGTCGTCATGGGCGAGTACGGCATCCGGCCGCGCTCGATCGTGCTGACCCTGAACGCCGCGACGTACTACTACCTGTCCGCGCTCGCGGTGGCGATCGGGTTCAGGATGAACCTCTTCAACATCGGCGTCGACGGCCAGTACCGCCTGGCAGCACTCACCGCCGCAGCTGTCGGCGGTGCGGTCACCCTGCCCGCTCCGCTGCACGTCGCGCTGATCATCTTCGTCGCCGTGCTGGTCGGCGCCGGATGGGCCGCGATCGCCGGGCTGCTCAAGGTGCGGCGCGGGGTCAGCGAGGTCATCTCCACGATCATGCTGAACGCCATCGCGACCTCGCTCGGCGCCTGGCTGCTCAACAAGGAGCGCCTCGCGGTCGAGGTCGCGGGCAGCAACAACATCGGGACCAGCCCGATCGGCCCCTCCGGCCAGGTGCCCGGTCTGGAGATCATCTCCGGCACCCAGACGAAGGTGTTCGGCCTGATCGTCCTGTCGGTCGTGATGGGCGTCCTCTACCACGTGGTGATCAACAGGACCCGCTTCGGTTTCGACCTGCGCGCCACCGGCCGCTCGGAGTCGGCCGCGGTGGCCAGCGGCGTCAACGTCAAGCGGATGATCCTCATCTCGATGATCCTGTCCGGAGGGGTGGCGGGCCTGGTCGGCATGCCGCAGCTGCTCGGTGCCTCCTACAGCTACAGCCTGGACTTCCCCACCGGACTCGGCTTCACCGGCATCGCGATCGCGCTGCTCGGCCGCAACCACCCGGTCGGCATCGTGTTCGGCGCCCTGCTGTGGGCCTTCCTCGACACCTCTGCGGGCATCCTGCAGATCAAGAAGATCTCCCCGGACATCGTCACCATCATGCAGGGCACGATCGTGCTCTCGGTGATCATCGCCTACGAACTGGTCCACCGCTACCAGATCTCCGCCGAGCAGCGCCGGGTGAGTCGCCAACTGGCGAGCACCACCCCAGCCAGGGAAGGAACACCGGCATGAGCCAGGGCGCCCTCATCACGCCGGAGGCTCCCTTCCTGGAGCCGAAGACCCCCGCCCGCAGGTTCAGGGTCACCTGGCAGGTCCTGCTACTCGCCCTCGGCGCGCTGGTCCTGCTGCTGTCGTTCGCCCGGGCCGTCACCGGCGCCGTCGACCTCACCTCGGCGGGCGCGATCAACGCGTCCGTCGCGCTGGCCATCCCCATCGGCCTGGCCGGTCTGGGCGGACTGTGGGCCGAGCGGGCCGGAGTGGTCAACATCGGCCTCGAAGGCATGATGATCCTGGGCACCTGGTGCGGCGCCTGGGGCGCGCTTCAGTTCGGCAACCCGTGGGCGGGCGTCGTCGCGGGCGCGATCGGCGGGGCCCTGGGCGGCCTGCTGCACGCGATCGCCACCGTGACGTTCGGCGTCGACCACATCATCTCGGGTGTCGCGATCAACATCCTGGGCTTGGGCGTCACCCAGTTCCTGTCCAAGGTCACCTTCGCCGAGATGCCGGGCGGCGGTGACTCCCAGTCGCCTCCTGTGCCCAAGCCCGGCGTGGTGAGCGTGCCGTGGATCGGAGATCCGCTCAGGACGCTGGAGGCCAAGCAGTGGTTCCTGTTGTCGGACGTGGCAGGCATCCTGCGCGGCCTGACCACGAACGTCTCGCTGCTGACGATCCTGGCGATCCTGCTCGTCCCGCTCTCGTACTACCTGCTCTGGCGTACGGCGTTCGGCCTACGCCTGCGCTCCTGCGGGGAGAGTCCGGTGGCCGCGGAGTCGCTGGGTGTCAACGTCTACACCTACAAGTACATCGCGGTGCTCGTCTCCGGTGCCCTGGCGGGCCTGGGCGGCGCGTTCCTGGCCCAGGTGGCGGCCAGCGCCTATCGCGAGGGGCAGACCGGCGGGCGCGGCTTCATCGGCCTCGCCGCCATGATCTTCGGTAACTGGCGGCCCGGCGGGCTGGCCGGTGGCGCCGTGCTGTTCGGCTACACCGACGCGCTCCAGCTCCGCAGGGGTGGCGAGTCGGTGCACGCGTTGCTGCTCGTGGTGGCGATCCTGATCGCCGCCGTGGCCGTCTACCAGTTGGTACGGCAGAACCGGACCCGGGCGGCGCTGATCACCGGGGTCGCGGCGGTCGCCGTGTTCGTCGTGTTCGCGCTGACCGACACCGTCCCCTCGGAGTTCACCTCGGTCACCCCGCACATCACCACGTTGCTGGTGCTGTCGCTGGCCGCGCAACGGCTCCGCCCGCCTGCCGCCAACGGTGCGCCGTACCGTAGGGGACAGGGTAAGTGACCATCACGTGCATCTCACGAGTGGACCTGATCTGATGAGCATCGACTGGGCGGCTCTCAAGGCCGAGGCCGTGCGGGCCATGGGGCATGCCTACGCCCCCTACTCGAAGTTCCCGGTCGGCGCCGCCGCCCTGGTGGACGACGGGCGGATCGTGTCCGGCTGCAACGTCGAGAACGCCTCCTACGGCATCGGGCTGTGCGCCGAGTGCGGGCTGGTCTCCGCGCTCCAGGCCACCGGCGGTGGCCGCCTGGTCGCGTTCACCTGCGTCGACGGGCACGAGGAACTGCTCATGCCGTGCGGCAGGTGCCGCCAGCTGCTGTACGAGTTCGGCGGTCCCGAGCTGCTGCTGGAGACCGTCGACGGCCCGAAGCCGATGTCGGAGATCCTGCCGTACGCCTTCGGGCCCGAGAACCTGAGCCGGGGGGCCTGAGCATGGACGCGGTCAACGTCATCGTCACCAAGCGGGACGGCGGCGAGCTGTCGGCCGAGCAGATCGACTGGGTGATCGACGCCTACACCAAGGGCGTCGTCGCCGACGAGCAGATGTCCGCGCTCGCGATGGCGATCCTGCTCAACGGCATGAACCGGCGGGAGATCGCCGAGTGGACCCAGGCCATGATCCGTTCCGGGGCGCGGATGGACTGGTCGGCGCTGCCGGGCGCCACCACGGACAAGCACTCCACCGGCGGCGTCGGTGACAAGATCACGCTGCCGCTGGCGCCGCTGGTCGCCGCGTGCGGCGGTTACGTTCCCCAGCTGTCCGGCCGGGGGCTCGGCCACACCGGCGGCACCCTGGACAAGCTGGAGTCCATCCCCGGCTGGCAGGCGTCCCTGTCCAACGAGGGGATGCTCGACGTGCTAGGCAAGGCCGGCGCGGTCATCTGCGCGGCGGGCGACGGACTCGCCCCGGCCGACAAGAAGCTGTACGCGCTCCGCGACGTCACCGGCACGGTCGAGTCGATCCCGCTGATCGCCTCCTCGATCATGTCGAAGAAGATCGCCGAGGGCACCGGCGCGCTGGTGCTGGACGTCAAGGTCGGCTCCGGGGCCTTCATGAAGACCCCCGAGCGGGCCCGCGAGCTGGCCGAGACCATGGTCGCGCTGGGCACCGACGCCGGAGTCGACACGGTCGCGCTGCTGACCGCCATGGACCGGCCGCTGGGCCTGGCCGTGGGCAACGCGCTGGAGGTCACCGAGTCGGTCGAGGTGCTCGCCGGCGGCGGCCCCGCCGACGTGGTCGAGCTGACCGTACGGCTGGCGCGGGAGATGCTGGCGGCGGCGGGCCTGTCCGGTGGCAAGGACCCGGAGCGGGCCCTCGCGGACGGCTCGGCGATGGACGCCTGGCGCCGGATGATCTCCGCCCAGGGCGGCGACCCGGACGCCCCGCTGCCCGTGGCCGCCGAGACCATGGAGATCACCGCGCCCGCGTCCGGCGTGCTGTCCAGGCTCGACGCGTACGGCGTGGGCCTGGCGGCCTGGCGGCTCGGCGCGGGCCGGGAGCGCAAGGAGGACCCGGTGTCGTTCGGCGCGGGCATCGTGCTGCACGCCAAGCCGGGCGACCCGGTCCGCGAGGGGCAGCCGCTGATGACGCTGCACGCGGACGAGACCTCCCGCTTCGAGCGGGCGCTCGCCGCGCTGGAGGGCGCCTACACCGTAGGGGAGAGCGTCGGGGCGGACCTGCTCCCGCTGGTGATCGACCGCATCACGGCCTGACCCGGCGGGAGCGGGCCGCCGCACGGCCCAGGGCGGATCGGTACGGCTGGCGCTGAGGCGTAAGGACCGGTGCCGAGGGGGCGTCCGCACGGCGCAGGTGTGCCGTGCGGGGTCCGCGGCGCCGGTCTCGACGACCCTCCGGACCGGGCCGGGCGGCGAATCGCCGCCGGTCCGGTCGTGATCGCGGTGCTTGACTCGTCCTTCGACAGGCTGTCACGATCGGGCCGGGGCCCAGGCGCACGGCGGAGGGCGAACCTCTCCGGAGAGCCGGGCATCTAACGGGGCAGGAGGCTCATCTTGACATCCTCCCCCTCGTAAACGAGGGGGATTCCCGCGGTCACCCGTGAGGGTTCCTGCTTCACCGCCGGTTGCCCGCCCGAGAGGACTCTCGTTGAGGTCTTACACCAGCTCCACAGGCGTTTTACCTCTCCGCCAGCCCGGCGGCGAGGATGTTCTTCGCGGCGTTGACATCCCGGTCATGGGCGGCACCACAGGCACACACCCACGTCCGCACGCCCAACGGCATGGACCGCTGGATCGTGCCGCACGCCGAGCACAGCTTCGAACTGGGAAACCAGCGGTCCACCGCTACCAGCGTGCGCCCGTACCACCGCGCCTTGTACTCCAGCATGGAGCGCAACTCCCGCCAGGACGCATCGGAGATGGAGCGGGCCACAGAGCGGTTCTTGACCATGTTGCGGACGGTCAGGTCTTCCACGGCGATCACTTGGTTCTCGCGAACAAGCCGTGTCGTGACCTTGTGCAGGTGATCCCTTCTGCGGTCGGCGATCCGGGCGTACACCCTGGCGGCCTTCAGCCTCGCCTTGGCCCGGTTGTTCGAGCCCTTCTCCGTGCGGGCCAGCGCCCGCTGGGCCTTGGCCAGCCTGCGCCGGTCGGCCCGCTCGTGACGCGGGTTGACGATCTTCTCCCCGGTCGACAGCGTCGCCAGGGCGGTGATGCCCGCGTCCACCCCCACGTTCCGCTCGACCGGCGGCAGAGGGCTGATCTTCTCCTCGACCAGCAGGGAGGCGAACCAGCGGCCCGCCGCGTCCCTGCTCACGGTGACCGTGGAGGGCCGCGCGCCCTCGGGCAGCGGACGCGACCACACGATGGCCAGCGGCGCGTCCATCTTCGCCAGCGTCAGTGCACCATCACGCCAGCGAAACGCCGAG